>NZ_JBFAAD010000010.1:0-240390 GCF_040639555.1 Streptomyces sp. NPDC023838 | reverse complement strand
CGGTTACATTCCGAACCCGGAAGCTAAGCCTTTCAGCGCCGATGGTACTGCAGGGGGGACCCTGTGGGAGAGTAGGACGCCGCCGAACAAATTTTAGCCTCAACCCCCGTGCCCTTTTGGGCCGGGGGTTGAGGCATTTTTGCGTTCAGGACCTTTTCGCCCAGGCCCCCTCTCCCGCCTTCCGCGAATCAGAGGCCGGATCAGAGTCGGCCTGCGGCCTTCAGCTCCAGATACGCGTCTGCCAATGCCGGAGCAAGCTCATCCGGGGTGGCGTCCACGACGGTGACGCCGTGGCGCATCAGCTGTTCAGCTGTGCGGCGACGCTGCTCCTGGGTTCGGCTGGCAGCGGCCGCTTCGTAAACGGCGTCCACAGTGCCGCGGGACTCCGCCATCTTCTTGATATGAGGGTCGGCGATCGCCGCGACCAGGACTGTGTGGCGCTTGGTGAGCTGCGGGAGAACGGGGAGCAGGCCTTCCTCCACGGGAGCCGCGTCCAGGCTGGTCAGCAGTACGATCAAGGAACGGCGAGGGGCGTTGGCGAGCGCGGCGGCGCTCAAGCCCCGGGCATCCGTTTCCACCAGCTCGGGCTCCAGTGGCGCGAGCGCGTTGACGAGAGCGGGCAGGAGTTCGCCAGCGGCGCGGCCCTGCACCTGAGCCCGTACGCGACGGTCGTACGCGAGAAGGTCGACGCGGTCGCCCGCGCGGGAGGCGAGGGCGGCGAGAAGTAGAGCGGCGTCCATGGCGGCGTCCAGGCGAGGGATGTCTCCGACGCGGCCCGCCGACGTACGCCCCGTATCGAGGACGACGAGGATGTGACGGTCGCGCTCAGGCCGCCAGGTGCGTATGGCGACCGCGTTCTGGCGGGCGGTGGCGCGCCAGTCGATGGACCGGGTGTCGTCGCCGGGAACGTACGGGCGCAGGCTGTCGAACTCGGTGCCTTCCCCTCGGGTCAGCACGCTGGTGCGGCCATCGAGTTCGCGCAGCCGGGCCAGTCGGGACGGCAGGTGTTTGCGGCTGGTGAACGGCGGCAGGACGCGCACGGTCCAGGGGACGCGGTGGCTTCCTTGCCGGGAGACGAGGCCGAGCGGCCCGTACGAGCGGACGGTGACCTGCTCGGAGCGGCGGTCGCCCCGCCGGGTCGGGCGCAGGGCTGTGGTGACGCGGCGGCGTTCGCCGGCCGGGACCGTCAATGCGTGCCGGGAAGCATCCTGCCCGGTGCCGGAAGCCCAGCTGCTGGGCGGCCAGGCGTCGCGGAGCTGGGCGCGCAACGGCCGGCCCGAGGGATTGGTGACGGTGAGGACGACCTCGGCGGCGTCACCCAGTCGAACTGATGTATCACCGTTTCGGGTGAATTGAAGCTTTCGCACTGGCGCGGCGAGGGCGTAGTCGCACATCATTGCGAGTGTGAGGGGAGCGTTGACCGCGAGCATTCCCGCCCAGCTCGGGGCCCATACGCCGACGGGGACGGAGCCGAGAGCAGCGAGCAGGGCAGTGCGTCCGGTGAGAGCCACAGTCGCCGCCTCAGCGGGGGACGGGGACGTGGGCGAGGACCGAGGTGATGACGGAGTCGGCGGTGACGCCCTCCATCTCCGCCTCGGGACGCAGCTGGATGCGATGGCGAAGTGTGGGGAGGGCCAAGGCCTTTACGTCGTCGGGGGTGACATAGTCCCGGCCCGTGAGCCAGGCCCAAGCGCGAGCGGTGGAGAGCAGGGCGGTGGCGCCTCGGGGGGAGACACCGAGGCTGAGTGAGGGGGATTCACGCGTGGCACGACAGATATCGACGACATAGCCGGTGATCTCTGCGGAGACCGAGGTCTTGGCGACGGCGGCGCGAGCCGCTTTGAGGTCGGCGGCTCCCGCGACCGGGCGGACTCCGGCTGCCTGGAGGTCGCGAGGGTTGAAGCCCTCGGCGTGACGGGCGAGGACGTTGATCTCGTCCGCGCGTGAGGGCAGGGGCACCGTCAACTTCAGCAGGAAGCGGTCCAGCTGGGCTTCCGGCAGGGGATACGTGCCCTCGTACTCGACGGGGTTCTGCGTCGCGGCGACCAAGAAGGGCTCGGGGAGCGGGCGCGGCGTGCCGTCGACCGTGACCTGACGCTCCTCCATGGCTTCGAGGAGGGAGGACTGGGTCTTCGGAGGCGTGCGGTTGATCTCATCCGCGAGCAGCAGATTGGTGAACACCGGACCGGCCTGGAAGGAGAACTCTGCGGTGCGGGCGTCGTAGATCAGCGAGCCGGTGACATCACTGGGCATCAGATCGGGGGTGAACTGGACGCGCTTCGTGTCGAGTTCGAGTGAGGCGGCGAGTGAGCGCACGAGGAGCGTCTTGGCTACGCCGGGGACGCCTTCGAGGAGGACGTGGCCGCGGCACAGCAGGGCCACGACCAGGCCCGTCACGACGGAGTCCTGGCCGACCACGGCCTTGGCGATCTCGGCGCGCAGGGCCTCCAGGGAGGCGCGGGCGCTGTCCGGGTTCGCTGCGGTCGCCGGGGTTCGGTCGCTCATGAGGTGCGTACCTCTCTTTCGAGGGCGTCGAGTTCGTCCGCGAGGCGGACGAGTGCGGCGTCGTCGGCCGGGGCCGGGCCGAAGAGCAGGACCTGAAGGTCCCGTTCGGCTGACGGGATCCGGCCGGAGACGGCGGGGACGAGGAGTTCGGGCGCGTGTGCCGAAGCGGCGGGCACGCCCAGGAGGGGGGCAAGACGGGTGCGGGTGGCCGAGCGCAGGGCGTCGGCCGCGCGATCGCGGGCGTTGGCCTTGCGATAGAGGCGGGCTCGGCCCTCGGTGGCCTCGGACGCGCGTACGGCGACCGGGAGTTGCTCGGTCACCAGGGGGCCGAGGCGGCGGCCTCGCCAGATGGCGGCGAGGGCGGCCGCGAGGGCGAGCTGGAGGGTGGCCCAGAGCCAGCCGGAGGGGATGAGGTCGAAGAAGCTGCGGTCACCGCCGTCGGTGGCCGAGACATCACCGAGCGAGGGGAGGTACCAGACCAGATGGGGGCGGGAGCCGAGGAGTTGGAGGGCGAGCGAGGCGTTGCCCTGCTTGTCGAGGCGGTGGTTGTAGAGGATGTCCGGGGAGCCGAGCAGGACGGTGTCGCCGCGGGCGGGAGCCTGTATGCGGAGCAGGGTGGGCAGACCGCCTGCGGGGTAACAGGCGTCGCCGGCCTGGGCGTCGGTGGCGTAGCGGACGCCTCCGGTGTCGGCGCTTCCGGCGAGGACGGCCGGCGACAGGGAGCAGTGCGGCTCGCGGTTGCTGACCGAGGCCGAGCCCGCTTCCCGTACGCCGGGGGCGAGTACGGGCAGGGAGGGCGCGCCCGGGGAGAGCAGCACGGTGCGTCCGCCGGACTGGGTGGTGGCGTCGTGGAGCCGGCGTTGCTGGGCCGCGGTGAGCAGATCGGGGACGGTGACCAGGAGCGTGGTGTCCGGTCCTGTGGCGCGGGTGCCTTCGTCGAGGGTGGTGGCCACACGCGTGGAGACGCCCTGGTCCTTGAGGAGTTCGGCGACGGCGCGGCTGCCGTAGCGGTCTGCCGAGCGGGGGTCGAGGCGGCCGTGCTGGTCGCCGGAGCGGGTGGCGGCGAGGGCGATCCCGGCGACCAGGAGGATCACGGCGGCGAGCAGCAGTCCGCGGGTGCGCGTCCAGATCTGACGGGGCGTCGCATCGGTGGACGTGGAGGCGGGGGAGGCGCCGGTGGCAGGGGCTTGGGTGCGGGTCATTCGGCAGCTCCCCGAGTTGTCGCCTGGGCTGCGGGGTGCTGGGTAAGGGCGCTGAGATCCGGCTTCGTGCGTTCGAGATCGCTGTCGAGGTCACGCAGACGGTCGTACGCGGCCTCGTTCGCCGTACGGCCTCCATATGTGACGTCGTCGAACTCGCGGGCGGCGGCGCGGAGTCGGTCGGCGTGGCCGGGCAGCGGGTGGCCTGCCTCGGCCGCGGCCTCGTCGGCGGTGCGGCCGGGGCGCGGGTCGAGGAGGGCGCGCTCCTCCAGGGAGCGGACGACCGCACGCATCCGTTCCTGGACGGCCTGGGTCCAGCGGCCGGCCGCGGCGTGGGCCTCAGCGGTGGCGCGGTGCTCGGCGGCGCTGCGCGGACGGTCGTCGAAGACCGTGCCGACGGTGGAAACAGCGCGCTTCGGGGTGCCCAGCCGCCACCACAGGGCGGCGATCAGGGCCAGCACGAACACGGCGATGGCGACCAGTCCGAGCGCGCCGCCCGGGGCCGCGCCCGAGGCGGCGTCGAACAGGCCGCCGACCCAGTCCCAGAAGCGGTTGAGGGCGCGCTCCAGGAGGTTCGGGTCGTTCTCGTGGTACATCGGCTTGGACAGTTCGCGCCGTGCCGCCTCGCGGGCGGGCACGCGCGGCGTGTCCACCGGTGGTTCGCCGGCCACTCGGACCAGCAGCCGCACCATGGTCGTGCCCCCCGTTGCCGACACCGCATCAGCTCCCGGGAGTCTCGTAGCCCGGCAGGTTCGCGGCGCGGGCGAGATCGAGGTCGAGGGCCTCGCGGCGGATGCGCTGGTCGATGTAGAGCAGCGCGGCCACACCGGCGGAGATCGGGTAGGTGATCGCCGAGCCGATCACGGCACCGATCCCGGTGATGATCAGGAACGGCCAGCCGAAGTCGGAGCTGGCCCCGGAGAAGAGGCTGCTAGCGCCGCCGTCGTCCACGAGCGTTCCGATCACGGTGAACGGGATCGCGATGATCATCGAGACGATGAACGTCAGGAGCAGCGTCAGCAGGGTGATGCCGAAGATCCGCCACCATGCGCCGCGCACCAGCTTGGCGGACCGGCGCAGGGACTTGACGAGGCTCTGGCGCTCCAGCATCAGCGCGGGCGCGGCCAGGCTGAACCGGACCAGCAGCCAGATCACGACCACGAAGGCGGCCAGCCCGCCGAGCCCGGCCAGGGCCGCGCCCGCATCGGATCCGATGAGCGCCCCGGGGAGGATGCCGATGCCGACGACCGCGGCCGCCGTCAGGGGCAGCAGGGCCAGCAGGCCGAGCAGCGGCAGCAGCCTCGGCCGGGCATCCGCCCAGGCCTCCCGCAGCGTCACCGGGCGCCCCAGGACGGAGCGGCTGATGACGACGGTGAGGACCGCGGTGACGAAGACCGTGCCGATCAGTGCGACGACGCCTATGGGCAGCAGGTAGAGCATGCTCGAACGCAGCGAGTCGATCGCCTGGTCCAGAGCCTCGGTGCCGGTGGCGTTCGGGTCGATCTCCGGCGGGTCCGGCAGAAGGTAGCGCTGAACGAGGATGTCCGCGATCTGCGTGATCACGGCGACCGTGAGTGTGAGGCCGAGAACCGTGCGCCAGTGGGCGCGCATCGTGGAGACCGCGCCGTCGAGGATCTCACCGACGCCGAGCGGGCGAAGCGGGATGACGCCGGGTTTGGCGGCGGGCGCGGGGCCCCAGCCGGAGTTCCACTGGCCGCCGGGAGCCGGAGGCGGCCCCCAGCCGCCCTGCTGGGGCCCAGGACGGCCCGGCGGGGGCGGGGGAGTCCCCTGGCCCGGGGTGGCGGCCGGAGGCGACCACTGGCCCGCCGGAGGCTGGTTCCGGGACCACTGGGAGGACGCGCAGGCCCGGTCGGAGGGCTCGGGCTGCCGGGGAGTGCCGGAGTCCTCGCCGTCGGAGGGGGCCGATCCGGGCGAAGCCCAGCCCGGAGAGTCGTTCACGGTCGTCCACCTCGTGGATTGGTCGTGGGACCAGCTCGGCGAGCCGGCTCGTTGGGGTCGGCAGCCATCGTGCCATGCGGTTCCGGGCCGCGGACCGGCCCCCGTATCTCGTTAGCACCTTCAATTGTCGGTGGCTCACCGGGCAGACTGGGCGGATGGCTGATCACGAGGTGCGATCCACCGTGGGCTCCGAGCCGCCGGGACTGGCACAGCTTCGTTGGGACGAGCCGCCGGAGGGGCCGGTGCTGGTGCTCCTCGACCAGACCCGGCTGCCGGCCGAGGAGGTCGAACTGGTCTGTACGGATGTGCCGGGGCTGGTCCGGGCCATCCAGACGCTGGCGGTGCGCGGGGCACCGCTGCTGGGGATCGCCGGGGCGTACGGGGTGGCGCTGGCCGGGGCGCGCGGCTTCGACGTACAGGAGGCCGCGGCTCTCCTGGCGGCTGCGCGGCCCACCGCGGTGAACCTGGGGTACGGGGTGCGGCTCGCCCTGGGGGCGTACCGGGCGGCAGTCGACAAGGGCGCGGGTCCGCAGGAGGCCGGGGCGGCGGCGCTGGCGGCCGCGCGGGCCCTGCACCGGGCGGACGCGGAGGCCAGTGCCAGGATGGCGGCACACGGCCTGGCGCTGCTCGACGAGCTGCTGCCCGGCGGCAGCCACCGGGTGCTCACGCACTGCAACACCGGAAGGCTGGTATCCGGCGGCGAGGGCACCGCGTTCGCGGTGGCGCTGGCCGCGCACCGGGCGGGCCGGCTGCGGCGGCTGTGGGTGGACGAGACGCGGCCGCTGCTCCAAGGGGCCAGACTGACCGCGTACGAGGCGGCGCGCAGCGGGATGGCGTACAGCTTGCTGACCGACAATGCTGCGGGTTCGCTGTTCGCGGCGGGGGAGGTGGACGCGGTTCTGGTCGGGGCGGACCGGATCGCCGCCGACGGATCGGTGGCGAACAAGGTGGGAAGCTATCCGCTCGCCGTGCTCGCCAAGTACCACCACGTGCCGTTCATCGTGGTGGCGCCGGTCACGACGGTGGACCTCGACACCCCCGACGGGGCGGCGATCGAGGTCGAGCAGCGCCCCGGGCAGGAGGTGACGGAGCTCACCGGACCGCAGGTTTCCGCGGCCGGGTGGGGGACGGGCGGGGGGCTGCCAATAGCGCCGCTGGGGACGCAGGCCTACAACCCCGCGTTCGATGTGACGCCCCCCGAGTTGGTGACGGCGATCGTCACCGAGGAAGGTGTGCTCTCCCCCGTGACGGGGGGTGGGCTGAGAGAGCTGTGTGCCAGGTCACGCCAGGTAACGATTAGCTAATGGGATGATGACGTTTATGAAGGGACGCGTCCTTGTCGTCGACGACGACACCGCGCTGGCCGAGATGCTCGGCATTGTGCTGCGTGGAGAAGGTTTTGAGCCGTCGTTCGTAGCGGACGGCGACAAGGCACTGGCGGCATTCCGTGAGGCCAAGCCGGACCTGGTACTGCTGGACCTCATGCTGCCCGGACGGGACGGCATCGAGGTCTGCAGGCTGATCAGGGCCGAGTCCGGCGTGCCGATCGTGATGCTCACCGCCAAGAGCGACACCGTGGATGTGGTGGTCGGCCTGGAGTCCGGGGCGGACGACTACATCGTGAAGCCGTTCAAGCCGAAGGAGCTGGTGGCCCGTATCCGGGCGCGCCTGAGGAGGTCGGAGGAGCCCGCGCCGGAGCAGCTGGCGATCGGCGATCTGGTGATCGACGTGGCGGGTCACTCCGTGAAGCGGGACGGGCAGTCCATCGCCCTGACCCCGCTGGAGTTCGACCTGCTGGTCGCGCTGGCCCGCAAGCCGTGGCAGGTGTTCACCCGTGAGGTGCTCCTGGAGCAGGTGTGGGGGTACCGGCACGCGGCGGACACGCGGCTGGTCAACGTGCACGTCCAGCGGCTGCGCTCGAAGGTCGAGAAGGACCCCGAGCGTCCGGAGATCGTTGTGACCGTCCGTGGTGTCGGTTACAAGGCAGGACCGAGCTGACATGTCCCGCGGCGGTGCTGCTCCGAAGCCCGGGAAGCCCGGGGTCCGTGGGGGGCGGGCTGCTGGTGAGGGAAGGAAGACGTCATGGGGCGGGCGGATCCTCCAGGAGGGGACGCCCGGCAGCCCCGTGCTGCGGCTCTTCGTGCGCTGGGTGCGGCGTCCGCTGCTGCCCGCGGTGCGGCTGTGGCGGCGCAACATCCAGCTGCGGGTGGTCGCCTCCACCCTGCTGATGTCGCTGGGTGTGGTGCTGCTGCTCGGGTTCGTTGTCATCGGGCAGGTGCGCAACGGGCTCCTCGTCACCAAGGAGAAGGCGTCCGAGAGCCAGTCCGCGGGCGGCTTCGCCGTGGCCAAGGACAAGGCCAGCGCCCCGGCGGCGCCGGGCGGGCAGGACGACGGCAGCTCGGACGGGCGGGTCGGCAGCTCGGTGACCTGGCGCAGCGAGCTGGTGACCCAGCTCGCCAGTGGCGGCCAGGGCGCGTTCTACGTGGTCGCGCTCAGCGCCGACTCCGAGGACTCGGGCTCCAGTAACCGGGGCCCGCGCGCCTCGGGCGGCGTGGACCCGGTCGCGAGCGTTCCGCAGAGCCTGCGCGGCGACGTCGACCAGGGCACGGGCGCGTACAAGACGTACGCCTCGATCAAGTACCTCGACGGCCAGGAACCCAAACCGGGGCTGGTCATCGGGACCAAGCTGAAGGACGTCGACGGCCAGGCCTACCAGCTGTACTACCTCTTCCCCCTGGCGCAGGAGGAGAAGACGCTGAGCCTGGTCAAGGGCACCCTCGCGACCGCCGGGCTGTTCCTGGTGGTGCTCCTCGGCGCGATCGCCTGGCTGGTGGTGCGCCAGGTCGTCACCCCGGTCCGGATGGCGGCGCAGATCGCGGAGCGGCTCTCCGCGGCCAAGCTCCAGGAGCGGATGAAGGTCACCGGCGAGGACGACATCGCGCGGCTCGGCGAGGCCTTCAACAAGATGGCGCAGAACCTCCAGGTCAAGATCCAGCAGCTGGAGGAGCTGTCGCGGATGCAGCGACGGTTCGTCTCGGACGTCTCGCACGAGCTGCGGACGCCGCTGACGACCGTACGGATGGCGGCGGACGTCATCCACGAGGCGCGCGTCGACTTCGATCCGGTGACGGCGCGGTCGGCGGAGCTGCTGGCCGGGCAGCTGGACCGGTTCGAGTCGCTGCTCGCCGACCTGCTGGAGATCAGCCGGTTCGACGCGGGCGCGGCGGCCCTGGAGGCCGAGCCGATAGACCTGCGGGACGTCGTACGTCGGGTGATCGAGGGCGCCGAGCCGCTCGCCGAGCGTAAGGGCACCCGGATACGGGTGGTCGGCGACGACCAGCCGGTGGTCGCGGAGGCCGATGCCCGCCGTGTCGAGCGGGTGCTGCGCAACCTCGTGGTCAACGCCGTGGAGCACGGCGAGGGCCGGGACGTGGTGGTGCGCATGGGCACGGCCGGCGGGGCCGTCGCGGTCGCGGTGCGCGACTACGGCGTGGGTCTGAAGCCGGGCGAGGCGACCCGGGTGTTCAACCGCTTCTGGCGGGCCGACCCGGCCCGGGCCAGGACGACCGGCGGCACCGGTCTGGGCCTGTCGATCGCGGTCGAGGACGCGCGGCTGCACGGCGGCTGGCTGCAGGCCTGGGGCGAGCCCGGCGGCGGCTCCCAGTTCCGGCTGACGCTGCCGCGTACGGCCGACGAGCCGCTGCGCGGGTCGCCGATACCGCTGGAACCGGAGGACTCGCGGGCAGCGCGCGAGCGGGCCCGCCTGGGCGAGTCCCCCGAGCAGGGCAACGGGCTGCGGCTGGCGAGCGTGCCGGTCCAGCCCGCCGCCACCCGCTCCTCGCTGCCCGTGCCGCCCCGGCCGCCGGTCCCGCCGAGGACCTCCGGTCCGGCCGCCGATCCGACCGCGCTGCCCGGTGGCGGCGGGGCCAGGGTGGTGCCCCGGGTGAGCGACGCGCGCGTGGAGGCCGAATCCGTACCATCGCAGGCTGCTGACAGAGCGGCTGCCCAGGCAGCCGCGGACCAGGAGGAATCGGCTCGTGGGCGCTGATCGGGGGAGGGGCCGCGGCCGTCGGCTGCGGTCTGTCGCGGTGCTGGGCTGCGGCGGTGTGCTGGTGGCGGGGTGCGCGTCGATGCCCGACAGCGGTGACGTGCACGCGGTGCAGGCCTCGCAGCGCGCCGACTCGCAGGTGCAGGTGTACGCGGTGCCGCCGCGCGAGGGGGCGGCCGCCGACGAGATAGTCGACGGGTTCCTGGAGGCGATGACCAGCGACGACCCGCAGTTCGCGACGGCCCGCAAGTATCTGACGCCGCAGGCCGCGCGGACGTGGAAGCCGGATCTGGCGACCACGGTGCTGGCCGACGGGCCGAACCCGCAGCCGAACCGGACCAACGACAAGGGCGAGAGTTCGAGCTTCACGTTCACGGTGACCGGAAAGCAGGTCGCCGTGGTGGACAAGCAGCACGCCTTCCAGCCGGCGGGGCCGAAGTCGACGTACAACGAGACGATCCATCTCGTACGGCAGAACACGCCCAGCGGCAAGGAGTGGCGCATCGACGCGCTGCCCGAGGGGCTGCTGCTGGGACAGTCGGACTTCCAGCGCATCTACCGTTCCGTCAACAAGTACTACTTCGCGTCGGGGCAGGACCGGCTGGTCGCCGATCCGGTGTATGTGCGCCAGCGCAACGACCCCGAGACGCAGATGAACCTGGTCACCCAGACGGTCATGGCAGTCCTGGAGGGGCCGACCAACTGGTTGCGGCCGGTGGTGGGTTCGCGCTTCCCGAGCGGTACGGCGCTGAAGGAGGGCACCAAGTCGCTCTCCTTCGACGACCGCAACGCGCTGAAGGTGCCGCTCAACGAGCGGGCGTCCAACGTCGGCGGGAGCCAGTGCCGCAAGATGGCGGCCCAACTGCTGTTCACGCTGCGGGACCTGACGGCGACCCGGGTCGGCCAGGTGGAGCTGGACCGGGCGAACGGCTCGCAGCTGTGCGTGCTCGGTGGTGACCAGGCCGAGGGGTACGCGCCGGACCGCATCTCGCCCAAGCCCGGCCAGTACTTCGTGGACACCCAGGGACGCCTCGCCCGGATGCGCGCCGACACGCGCGACGGTGCGGACGGCACCGACGGCGTCGACAGTACGGACGGGGACGTGGTCACCGAGCTGGTGCCCGGGCCGTTCGGCCGGGGCGAGCAGCGGCTGCGTACGGTCGCGGTGGAGCGGGACGAGAGGCGCGCGGCGGGGGTGACGACCGACGGCCGCTCGATGTACGTGGCGTCGATCGTGTCCGACGGCGAGCTCGTGAAGACACTCGTGACCAGCCAGAGCAAGGATCCGAAGGACGGCCTTTCGGCGCCGAGTTGGGACGGGCGCAGGGATCTGTGGGTGGCCGACCGGGACAGGGACCACCCCCGGCTGCTCCACCTCGACCATGGCGAGGGCCAGCCGCAGGAGGTCGATGTGGCCGGTCTGAACGGGGCGCGCATCGAGCAGGTGCGGATGTCGGCGGACGGGGTGCGGATCGCGCTCCTGGTGAACGAGGGCGGCCACACGACGCTGCGGATCGGCCGTGTGGAGCGGATCGGCGACCCGGAGCACCCGCAGGTCTCCGTGGTGGAACTACGCCCCGGAGCGCCGCAGATGGAGGATGTGACGGCCGTGTCCTGGGCCGGTCGCAGCCGCCTGGTGGTGGTCGGCAACGAGTCCGGCGGGCTCCAGCAGCAGCTGCGCTACATGCAGACGGACGGCTCGCTGTCGGCCGCGGGCAATCTGCCGGGCGCCAACCGGGTGACCGAGATCGCCGCCGCTGACGACGAGCGGCTGCCGCTGGTGGCGCACTCGAAGGAGGACGGCATCGTCCGGCTGCCGCCGGGCGCCAACTGGAAGACGGCGGTCAAGAAGGGCTCCTCGCCGGTCTACCCCGGCTGAGGGCTCCGCCGCTCCGGCGGCGGTCGCTCCATCGTTCCCGCGGCGTCGGCCCGGTCGCCCCGGCGGTTGTCCACAGGGGTGGCCGGGCCGCCTTCCTGTTGGCACAGTGGATGCCATGCGGGGATGGTGGCAGGAGGTCTCCGGGCTGGTGCTGCCGGTTGCCTGCGGCGGCTGCGGCAGTCCCCGTACCGCGCTGTGCGAGCGGTGCGCGGCGGCGCTGCTCGATGCGCGGGCCCAGCGGGTCCGGCCTGCCCCCGAGCCCGCAGGCCTGCCGGTGGTGTACGCGGCGGCGGTGTACGAGGACGCCGTACGGGCGGTGCTGCTCGCGCACAAGGAACGGGGCGCCCTGGGGCTGGCCGGGGCCCTCGGCAAGGCGCTCGCGGGCGCGGTGCGGGCGGCCGCCGCAGCGCCCCGGGACGGGCCGCTGCTGCTCGTGCCGGTGCCGTCGGCGCGGCGGGCGGTGCGGGCCCGCGGGCATGACGCGGCGCGCCGGATCGCCCTGGCGGCGGCCGGGGAGTTGCGGCGTACGGGTACGGACGCGCGCGTGGCGGCGGTGCTGCGCCAGCGGCGTGCGGTGGCGGACCAGTCGGGGCTGAGCGCCCGGCAGCGGCTGGCGAATCTGAGCGGGGCGCTGGAGGTGGCAGTGGGCGGTGACAGGCTGCTGGAGGGCGGCCGGGTGGTGCTCGTGGACGACCTGATGACCACGGGAGCCTCGCTGGTGGAGGCGGCCCGGGCTGTCGCGGGCGCCGACCGGGGGGCGACCGGGCGGGTGGTCGGTGCCCCGGTGAACGCGATTGCGGGATTCGCACAACGGACGGCGGTGGCCGCGGTCATCGCGGCCACTCCGGCATCCTTCGAAATAAACCGGAACTGATGGGGAACTTCCATCGTTGCAGGTAGTGAGAGGGTGAAAACACCTGAACGGAGGTACGTGCGGGTAGCGGGTGCCGACACCCGTCCGAGCGAGCTATGTTCGGTTGTGAGGAATGGCGAGAGTCGGCCTCACTGAATGCACGGCCCTGCTTCTGGGTATTTCCCCGACCCTGAAGTCGGTGGGGTGACGATCTTCCCCACGGGGGAGGAGGAGGTGAAAGTCGCCCAGTCCGAGACTCCGGTGCTCACCGGAGTCTGGTGCAAGAGGGAGATGCTCCGCGGTGAAGGCGGAGTGATCCGGGAACGGAGTTCTGCGTGGACATCGTCGTCAAGGGCCGCAAGACCGAGGTACCCGAGCGGTTCCGCAAGCACGTGGCCGAGAAGCTGAAGCTGGAGAAGATCCAGAAGCTCGACGGCAAGGTAATCAGCCTCGACGTCGAGGTGTCCAAGGAACACAACCCGCGGCAGGCCGACCGTTCCGACCGAGTGGAGATCACGCTGCACTCGCGTGGCCCGGTGATCCGGGCGGAGGCGGCGGCAGGCGACCCGTACGCAGCGCTCGACCTGGCCCACAGCAAGCTGGAGGCGCGGCTGCGCAAGCAGCACGACAAGCGCTTCACCCGCAGGGGCAACGGCCGGATCTCGGCTGCCGAGGTGGCCGACGTGGTCCCGGGCGTGGCCCACTTGAACGGAAACGGCGAGCCGGTGGACGGATCGAGGGAGGAGCGCGTTCCCATCACCCGGATGGGATCGGTCGAAGTCCAGGGCGAAGGCCCGCTGGTGGTCCGCGAGAAGACCCATGTCGCCGCCCCGATGACGCTCGAGCAGGCGCTCTACGAAATGGAACTGGTCGGACACGACTTCTACCTCTTCGTCGACTCCGAGACGAAGCAGCCCAGCGTCGTCTACCGGCGGCACGCCTACGACTACGGCGTCATTCATCTGGAGACGGACCCGCTCGCCGGTGAGGACGCGAGCGGCGCCGGCGGAGCGCTCGGCGGATGACCAGGTGGGCGGCGCGCTGAACGGATCCGTGCGGCGCGCCGTACCAGAGTGCGGTGGTGCCCCTGGAGCGCTTGTGCGCCCCCAGGGGCACCACTGTGCGACTGATGGACCACCACTCTGTCGGCCGGGCATGAAATCATGGCGTCGCACGCCAACCGCTGCTCCCTGGAGCGCGATTGGTGCAGCCACACCAACTCGGGCCATGGCCTTCAGGGGGAGGAACGATGGCAGACAGCTTCGGGCCGGTGCATCACGGGTCGGCCGCGGACGGCTCTGACGGGGCTCCCACCGGCATGGAATCGGCCGGGTCGCGCAAGGAGCCGATCCGGGTCCTGGTCGTCGACGACCACGCGCTGTTCCGCCGGGGGCTGGAGATCGTGCTGGCCGCGGAGGAGGACATCCAGGTCGTCGGCGAGGCGGGCGACGGGGCGGAGGCCGTGGACAAGGCGGCGGACCTGCTTCCCGACATCGTGCTGATGGACGTACGGATGCCGAGGCGCGGCGGGATCGAGGCGTGCACCTCCATCAAGGAGGTGGCCCCCAGCGCGAAGATCATCATGCTGACGATCAGCGACGAGGAGGCCGACCTCTACGACGCGATCAAGGCGGGTGCGACGGGGTACCTCCTCAAGGAGATCTCCACCGACGAGGTGGCGACCGCGATCCGGGCGGTGGCGGACGGCCAGTCCCAGATCAGCCCGTCAATGGCGTCGAAGCTGCTCACCGAGTTCAAGTCGATGATCCAGCGCACCGACGAGCGCCGGCTGGTGCCCGCGCCAAGGCTCACCGACCGCGAGCTGGAGGTGCTCAAGCTCGTCGCCACGGGGATGAACAACCGGGACATCGCCAAGGAGTTGTTCATCTCCGAGAACACCGTGAAGAACCACGTCCGCAACATCCTGGAGAAGCTGCAACTGCACTCCAGGATGGAGGCGGTGGTGTACGCGATGCGCGAGAAGATCCTGGAGATCCGCTAGCCAGCGGCCCACCCTCGTCCCGCCCCCGCCCCCGCCCCCGCCCCCTTCCCCGTGCAGCCGTCAGGCCGCCGCTATCGCCGCCGTCAGCGCACGGGTGAGCCCGGGGGTGTCGGCGCGCTCGATCCGTACGGCGTCGCAGCCCACCCACCGCGCCGCCTCCAGCAGGGCCTGCGCCATCGGGGCTATCGCCTTCGGCGTCTCCAGGGAGACCTGCTTGGCCACCAGCGTGCGGCCCTCGCGGGCGGGGTCGGCGCGGCCGAGCAGCCTGCCGCCCGCCAGCAGCGGCATCGCGAAGTATCCGTACACCCGCTTCGGCTTGGGGGTGTAGGCCTCCAGACGGTGGCTGAAGCCGAAGATCCGCTCCGTGCGCGCGCGGTCCCAGATGAGCGAGTCGAACGGCGACAGGAGCGTCGTGCGGTGGCGTCCGCGCGGCTCGGTGGCCAGCGCCTCCGGGTCCGCCCAGGCAGGCTTGTCCCAGCCCTGGACGGTGACGGGGACCAGGCCGGAGTCGGCGATCACCGCGTCCACCTGCTCGCCCTTTAGGCGGTGGTAGTCCGCGATGTCCGCGCGCGTGCCGACGCCGAGGGAGCGGCCCGCCAGCGCGACGAGCCGGCGCAGGCACTCGGCGTCGTCCAGCTCGTCGTGGAGGTGGACGTCCGGTATGGCGCGCTCCGCCAGGTCGTACACCCGCTTCCAGCCGCGCCGTTCGGTGCACACCACCTCGCCGTACATCAGCGCGCGTTCGACGGCGACCTTGGACTCCGACCAGTCCCACCACTCGCCCTTGTTCTTGGCGCCGCCCAAGTCCGTCGCGGTCAGCGGGCCTTCGGCCCTCAGCTGCTTGATCACCTGCTCGTACGCCCCGTCGGGCAGGTCGTGGTGCCAGTGCGGGCGGGAGCGGTAGGCGCGGCGGCGGAAGGCGAAGTGCGGCCACTCCTCGACGGGGAGGATGCAGGCGGCGTGCGACCAGTACTCGAAGGCGTGGCCGTCCGTCCAGTACGCCGCGTCCACCGCCTTGCGGCCCACCGCGCCCAGGCGCGCGTATGGAATCAGCTCGTGCGACCGGGCGAGGACCGAGATCGTGTCGAGCTGGACCGCGCCCAGGTGGCGCAGCACGCCCCGTACCCCGCCCTTGCGGTCGGGGCTGCCCATGAATCCCTGGGCGCGCAGGGCGATGCGACGGGCCTCGTCGGCGGAGAGTTGGGCGGCGGGACGCGGCAGGCTGGTCATGCTCCGCACGATAGACGGCGGCACTGACAATCCACCGGGGAGAGTCCCTGGCTCGGTCCCCGCTGCCGCCGCTGCCCCCTTCCGGCCGGCGGCCGCTGCGGTTGCCTCCTCCCGGCCGGCGCTGACTGCCGCGGCCTCTTGCGGCCGGGGCCCGTCCGCGCTCGCCTCATGTCCGGCAGAGGCGTCGCCTCACCCTGGCAGAGGCGTCGCCTCACCCTGGCAGAGGCGTCACCTCACCCGGGCAGAGGCATCGCCTCACCCCCGGGACGGCAAGTACGCGCGCGTGGTGGGCAGACCCAGGTCGCCGGGGAGGAGGCTGCCCACCCAGCAGTCGCGGCGGGTGCCGCCCTGGACGAGGGCCGCGCGCAGGGTGCCCTCCATGGTGAAGCCCGCCTTCTCGGCCACCGCGCGCGAGGCCGCGTTGCCGACCTCGGCCCGCCACTCCAGGCGCTCGACCCCCGCCGACTCGAAGGCCCAGCGGGCCGCCGCCAGCGCCGCCTCGGTCATATAACCGCGGCCCCGGTACTCCTTGGCCGCCCAGAACCCCAGCTCGGCGACGCTCTCGCCGCGCCGCATCACGCCGACCATCGCCACCAGAGCGCCTTCCGAAACGACTCCGGCCCCCTCGGCCTCACTGTTGCCGGCAGCCTCACCTGCCCCACCCGTCGCGGAGGTGTCCCGCAGCCGTACCGCGAACGTGTAGTCGGAGTCGTCCCGCCAGCCGTTGGGCGCGAAGGTGCCGGTGAAGGCGTCGGCGTGCTCGCGCAGGTAGGGCGAGGGGACGGTGGTCCAGCGCTGGATGTCGGGGTCCTGACAGGCCGCGTACGACGCGTCCGCGTCCTGCGGACCGACGGGGCGCAGCAGCAGGCGCTCGGTGCTGAGGATGACTGGGTCCATCGGCTGATTCTCCGCGCGGGGCCGGAACGGACGCCAGGGCTTTTCGTCTTTCCCGGCACCTTCCGGGCGCCCTGTCCGTTGTCGTCATGGCAGACCTCCCGGCGCGGGCGGGTCCTCGCATACGATGGCCGTTGCCCAGAAGTAATCAACCGTACTCGACCGCGCCAGGCCCGACCGGCAAGGAGACCAACCCCCGTGTCCGTCCTCTCAAAGCTCATGCGTGCAGGCGAAGGCAAGATCCTGCGCAAGCTGCACCGCATCGCGGACCAGGTCAACTCCATCGAAGAGGACTTCGTGAACCTCTCCGACGCCGAGCTCCGTGCCCTCACCGACGAGTACAAGGAGCGGTACGCGAACGGGGAGAGCCTGGACGACCTGCTCCCGGAAGCCTTCGCCACCGTCCGCGAGGCCGCCAAGCGCGTTCTCGGCCAGCGGCACTACGACGTCCAGATGATGGGTGGCGCCGCGCTGCACCTCGGCTACGTGGCCGAGATGAAGACCGGTGAGGGCAAGACCCTCGTCGGCACGCTCCCGGCGTACCTCAACGCGCTCTCCGGCAAGGGCGTCCACCTGATCACGGTCAACGACTACCTGGCCGAGCGCGACTCCGAGATGATGGGCCGCGTGCACCGCTTCCTCGGCCTCGAGGTCGGCTGCATCCTGGCCAACATGTCGCCCGCCGAGCGCCGCGCGATGTACGCCTGCGACATCACGTACGGCACGAACAACGAGTTCGGCTTCGACTACCTGCGCGACAACATGGCGTGGTCCCAGGACGAGCTCGTCCAGCGCGGCCACAACTTCGCGATCGTCGACGAGGTCGACTCGATCCTGGTCGACGAGGCGCGTACGCCGCTGATCATCTCGGGCCCGGCCGACCAGGCCACCAAGTGGTACGGCGACTTCGCCAAGCTGGTCACGCGCCTCACCAAGGGTGAGGCGGGCAACCCGCTCAAGGGCATCGAGGAGACCGGCGACTACGAGGTCGACGAGAAGAAGCGCACCGTCGCCATCCACGAGCCCGGCGTCGCCAAGGTCGAGGACTGGCTGGGCATCGACAACCTCTACGAGTCGGTGAACACCCCGCTCGTCGGCTACCTGAACAACGCCATCAAGGCGAAGGAACTGTTCAAGAAGGACAAGGACTACGTCGTCATCGACGGCGAAGTCATGATCGTCGACGAGCACACCGGCCGTATCCTCGCCGGCCGCCGCTACAACGAGGGCATGCACCAGGCGATCGAGGCGAAGGAAGGGGTGGACATCAAGGACGAGAACCAGACGCTCGCCACGATCACCCTGCAGAACTTCTTCCGCCTCTACGACAAGCTCTCCGGCATGACCGGTACGGCGATGACCGAGGCCGCCGAGTTCCACCAGATCTACAAGCTGGGCGTCGTGCCGATCCCGACGAACAAGCCCATGGTCCGCAAGGACCAGTCGGACCTGATCTACCGCACCGAGGTCGCCAAGTTCGACGCGGTCGTCGACGACATCGCCGAGAAGCACGAGAAGGGCCAGCCGATCCTGGTCGGCACCACCTCGGTCGAGAAGTCCGAGTACCTCTCGCAGCAGCTCTCCAAGCGCGGCATCCAGCACGAAGTGCTGAACGCGAAGCAGCACGACCGGGAGGCGACGATCGTCGCCCAGGCCGGCCGCAAGGGCGCCGTCACGGTCGCCACGAACATGGCCGGACGAGGCACCGACATCAAGCTCGGCGGCAACCCGGACGACCTCGCCGAGGCGGAGCTGCGCCAGCGCGGCCTGGACCCGGTGGAACACGTCGAGGAGTGGGCGCACGCGCTGCCCGCCGCCCTGGAGAAGGCCGAGCAGGCCGTCAAGGCGGAGTTCGAAGAGGTCAAGGACCTCGGCGGGCTGTACGTGCTGGGCACCGAGCGACACGAGTCGCGCCGCATCGACAACCAGCTGCGCGGCCGCTCCGGCCGTCAGGGCGACCCGGGCGAGTCCCGCTTCTACCTGTCGCTCGGCGACGACCTGATGCGCCTGTTCAAGGCCCAGATGGTCGAGCGCGTCATGTCGATGGCGAACGTGCCGGACGACGTGCCGATCGAGAACAAGATGGTGACGCGCGCGATCGCGTCCGCCCAGTCGCAGGTCGAGCAGCAGAACTTCGAGACGCGTAAGAACGTCCTGAAGTACGACGAGGTGCTCAACCGCCAGCGCGAGGTCATCTACGGAGAGCGCCGCCGCGTCCTGGAGGGCGAGGACCTGCACGAGCAGGTGCAGCACTTCATGGACGACACCATCGACGCCTACATCCAGGCGGAGACGGTCGA
The DNA here is from genome assembly GCF_040639555.1 of Streptomyces sp. NPDC023838. NCBI lineage: Bacteria > Bacillati > Actinomycetota > Actinomycetes > Kitasatosporales > Streptomycetaceae > Streptomyces > Streptomyces sp. NPDC023838. The sequence continues at coordinate 221,521 of NZ_JBFAAD010000010.1, read as the reverse complement.
GGGATTCGCCGAGGAGTGGGACCTGGACCGGCTGTGGGGCGCCTTCAAGCAGCTCTACCCGGTGAAGGTCACCGTGGAGGAGCTGGAGGAGGCGGCGGGTGACCGCGCGGGCATCACCGCCGAGTTCATCGCCGAGTCCATCAAGGACGACATCCACGAGCAGTACGCGGCGCGCGAGGAGCAGCTCGGCTCCGAGATCATGCGTGAGCTGGAGCGGCGCGTGGTCCTCTCGGTGCTCGACCGCAAGTGGCGCGAGCACCTCTACGAGATGGACTACCTCCAGGAGGGCATCGGCCTCCGTGCCATGGCGCAGAAGGACCCGCTGGTCGAGTACCAGCGCGAGGGCTTCGACATGTTCAACGCCATGATGGACGGCATCAAGGAGGAGTCCGTCGGCTACCTGTTCAACCTGGAGGTCCAGGTCGAGCAGCAGGTCGAGGAGGTCCCGGTCGAGGACGCGGCGCCCTCCGACAAGCCGTCGCTGGAGAAGGAGCCCGCCGGGGCGCGTCCGGAGATCCGGGCCAAGGGCCTGGACGCCCCGCAGCGCCCGGACCGGCTCCACTTCTCGGCCCCGACGGTGGACGGCGAGGGCGGCGTGGTCGAGGGCGACTTCGACAACGGCGACGAGCCGGCCCGCTCCGAGGCGGACGGCATGACCCGCGCGGAGCGCCGCAAGGCCCAGAAGAGCACGGGTGGCCGCCGCCGCAAGAAGTAGCCGCCAGAAGGAGCCGCGACAAGCAGCCGCCAGGGGCAGCAGCGCGCGGCCGCGAGGCACGCAGTCACCGGGTGGGGCCGGGCACCGTCGTACGGGTGCCCGGCCCCACTTCTACGGCCGCACAGCGCCAGCGCAGGTCGGCGCCCTGCTCCAGCCGGAAGGCCATGGCGCGTACGTGGTCGCCGGCGCCGATGCGGGCGAACGCCTCGATGACGCCCGGCTGTGGCACGTACTCGTCGCAGTGGCGCACCACGGGCCGGCACGAGGCCCGCAGCGGGCTGGCCGGGGCCAGGAGCACCAGCTGCTCGTAAGCCTCGCCGACGGTGTGCCCCAGCATCCAGTGGACGGGGCGGTGGCCGCTGAGGACGGCGAGCAGGCGTTCCGCGAACCAGTAGCGGGGCAGCCGCTGGCGCCGCGCCAACGCGCTGCCGGCGCCGGGCCTGGCGGGCCCCACGCGGTCGCTGCGGCCCGCGGGCCGGGTCCTGTCGGTCCGCGCGTCCGCCCGCGTCCCGTCGGCCCTGTAGGTCCTGTTCATCTCTGTCGCCTCCTTTGATACCGGCCAGTAGCTTTCTGTTGGGGATCTTGTACGGGGGCGGCGGCGCCGGTCGCAAGGGAGGCGGGGCGGGCGCGGCGGGGGCCGGGAGATTCACCTATCAGGGTGATGTGAGGCCCGGCGGGGCCGTCGGCGGCGGGAATCCGGCGGTCCGCAACCCAGGCCGCCGACGCCGCGCGGGCAACCCGAAGGGGGACTCCCACACGTATCCTGAGTCCGTCTTCCGACCAGAAAAGAGCGGCCTGTCATGCGCGTGTACCTCCCTCTGACCCTCCCTGGTCTTGCGACGGCGCACACGGCGGGAGAGCTCGGCCCCGGCCCGCTGACCGCCTATGCCGTCACGCCCGGGCTGCGTGAGTGGTACGTCTCGGACGACATCGAGGAGCTGGAGTACGCGGCCCTGAGCCGTGCGGCCGCCGCGTCGCTGCGGCTGCTCGCCGGGGACCCGGAGGCGGCCAGGCGCCGGGTCGTGGTCGCCGTGGACGTGCCCGACGGGGCCGCCTCGGCCGACCCGGACCGCGGCCTGGACGCGAGCGCGCTGGGCGAGGTGCGGATCCCCGGCCCGGTGCCACTGGCGAAGGCGGCCGCGGTGCACGTGGACTCCGACGACGCGGTCACCGACGTCGCCGCGGCGGCCGACGCGCTGGGCGCGGCGGACCAGGGCGACGACGACGCGCAGTTCACGGTCGACGGGGCCGAGGACCACGAACTGCTGTGGTTCGGGGTGCAGGAGATTCCCAACCTGATCGGCTGACAGCCTGGCTGACCTGCTCTCTTGGTCATTTCATGGGCCGGGACGGGGTCCGTTGTCAGTGGGGGTGGGTACCGTTCTGGCATGGGGAAGCGCACGACGCATCTGGTCTGGGACTGGAACGGCACACTGCTCGACGACATCGCCACGGTCATCGAGGCGACCAACGCCGCCTTCGCGGAGCTCGGCCTGGAGCCGATCACGCTGGAGCGGTACCGCGAGCTGTACTGCGTGCCGATACCCCGCTTCTACGAGCGGCTGATGGGGCGGCTGCCGACCGACGCGGAGTGGCTCGTGATGGACGAGGCGTTCCACAAGCACTACTGGCTCCGGGCGGATGCCTGCGCGCTCACGGTGGGCGCGGCCGAGCTGCTGGCCGCGCGGCGGGCGGCCGGGCACAGCCAGTCGCTGCTGTCGATGGCGCCGCACGAGCACCTGGTGCCGATCGTGCGGCGGCACGGCATCACCCACCACTTCCTGCGCGTCGACGGGCGCACAGGCCCCTCGCACGGCAGCAAGGCCGAGCACATGGTGCGCCATCTGACGCTGCTGCGGGAGGCGGGCGAGGGGATATCCCCCGACCGGATCGTGGTGATCGGGGACGCGGTGGACGACGCCGTGGCCGCGGCGCACGTCGGCGCGCGGGCGGTCCTGTTCACCGGCGGGTCGCACAGCCGGGCCAGCCTCGCGCTGGCGGGGGTGCCGGTGGTGGACACGCTGGTGGAGGCGGTGGAGACGGCGGAGCTGCTGGCGGGCTGACGGCCTCGTACGCGCGCGGTGTGCCTGGCCTTGCGGCGCTGCACCGTCTGCGGGACGCCCGCAGACGGTGCCTGGGCCTGGCGGCACCGAAGGGTGCGGGACGCCCCGGGCGCCCCGCACGCGGCTCCCTGAGGCACCCAGGGATGCTCGGAAGCCCCGTACCGCGCCCGCAGGGCCCGGTTACGTCACCGGCGCCTTCGCCCGCAGCACCGTGAGGAACTCCCGCATCCAGGCGGAGTGATCCGGCCAGGCGCGGGCGGAGACCAGGGTGCCGTCGACGACGGTTTCCGCGTCGCGGAAGCTGGCGCCTGCGGCCTGCATGTCGAGTTCGAGGGCGGGGTACGCGGTGACCCGGCGGCCACTGAGGCTGCCGATCGCGGCGGTCAGGAGGGGACCGTGACAGATCTGGGCGACCGGCTTGTCCGTGTCGAAGAAGGCCTTGAGGAGCTTGCGCAGCTCGGGGTCGTTGCGCAGGTATTCGGGCGCCCGGCCGCCCGGGATCACCAGGGCGGCGTACTGGCCGGGATCGACTTCCGAGAAGGCGAGGTCGGCCGGCCAGGTGTAGCCCGGCTTCTCGGTGTACGTGTCGAAGCCCGGCTCGAAGTCGTGGATGACGAACTGGAGCTTCTTGCGGGCGGGGGCGGCGATGTGGACGTCGTAGCCCTCCTCGCGCAGCCGCTGGTAGGGGTAGAGGACCTCCAGCGACTCCGCCGCGTCGCCGGTCACGATCAGGATCTTGGCTGCCATCGGTGCTCCCGGAGTCGACCGTGCGTGCCTGGCTCGTACAGAGCGTGCGGGGCCCTTCGCCCCGCCGTTGCTCGGGGTGTGCGCGGCGTGCCGCATGGTGCCGCTCGGCGTGCCGCGTGTACGGGGCAAACGTGCCCCGGCCCGGCCAGTTTGCCAAGAGGGCACTCGGACGGCGCGCGTCGCTGTCCAGAGTGTCAAACTTCGGGCCCTGGTTTTGTACACATACGGCTCATGACGGTTCGGGGGGGCGGGGCGATAGCCTTGACCCGTGATCAGCGCGATATCCCGCAGGGGCACTGACGCCCCTGCCCTGCGCCCGGAGTGCCACAGTGCCCGGGCCATCGCTGATTCCCGTATCCCGGGCTCTTCGCCAAAAATGGCCAATAACGACCCGGGCATCTCTCATCGCGGCATAACGTCGACTCCGACCGGACACCCCGCGTCGTGGCGTTGCGCTGCTTCTACCTACGTCACGCAACGGCGCGCGACAGGAGCCAGAGGACATGCAGACCAAGCTGGACGAAGCCAAGGCCGAGCTGCTCGCACGGGCGGCCCGGGTAGCTGAGAACAGCCCGGTGGGGGGCCCCGGCGGTCTGGGGAGCGCCCCCCAGGACCGGGCAGCCACTACCGGGGCCGCGGGGGAGGAAGGTCCTGCCCAGGACGCCGTCCTCGGGTATCTCCAGCGCTACTACCTGCACACCGCTCCCGAGGACCTGACGGACCGCGACCCGGTCGACGTCTTCGGCGCCGCCCTGTCGCACCACAGGCTGGCCGAAAACCGCCCGCAGGGCACCGCGAGCGTGCGGGTGCACACCCCGACGGTCGAGGAGAACGGCTGGACCTGCAGCCACTCGGTCGTCGAGGTCGTCACCGACGACATGCCCTTCCTCGTGGACTCCGTCACCAACGAGCTCTCCCGCCAGAGCCGCGGCATCCACGTCGTGATCCACCCGCAGGTCGTGGTCCGCCGCGACGTGACCGGCAAGCTCCTCGAGGTCCTGGACACCGGCGCCCAGACCGGCGGCCTGCCGCACGACGCGCTCACCGAGTCCTGGATCCACGTCGAGATCGACCGCGAGACCGACCGCGCCGACCTGAAGCAGATCACCGCCGACCTGCAGCGGGTGCTGTCCGACGTACGGGAAGCCGTCGAGGACTGGGAGAAGATGCGCGACGCCGCGCTGCGCATCGCCGACGAGCTCCCCAAGGAGCCCAAGGCGGGCGACCTGCGCGACGAGGAGGTGGACGAGGCCCGGGAGCTGCTGCGCTGGCTCTCCGACGACCACTTCACCTTCCTGGGCTTCCGCGAGTACGAGCTGCGCGAGGACGACTCGCTGGCGGCGGTGGCCGGCACCGGCCTCGGCATCCTGCGCTCCGACCCGCAGCACGCGGGCGACGACGCCCACCCGGTCAGCCCGTCCTTCGAGCGGCTGCCGGCCGACGCGCGCGCCAAGGCCCGCGAGCACAAGCTCCTGGTGCTCACCAAGGCCAACAGTCGGGCCACCGTGCACCGGCCCTCCTACCTCGACTACGTCGGGGTGAAGAAGTTCGACGACAGCGGCAACGTGGTCGGCGAGCGCCGCTTCCTCGGCCTGTTCTCCTCGGCCGCGTACACCGAGTCGGTCCGCCGTGTCCCGGTCGTGCGCCGCAAGGTCGCCGAGGTGCTGCGCGGCGCCGGGTTCTCGCCCAACAGCCACGACGGCCGCGACCTGCTCCAGATCCTGGAGACCTACCCGCGCGACGAGCTGTTCCAGACCCCGGCCGACCAGCTGCGCTCCATCGTCACCTCCGTGCTCTACCTCCAGGAGCGGCGCCGCCTCCGCCTCTACCTGCGCCAGGACGAGTACGGGCGCTACTACTCGGCGCTGATCTACCTGCCCCGCGACCGCTACACCACGGGCGTGCGGCTGCGGCTCATCGACATCCTCAAGGAGGAGCTCGGCGGCATCAGCGTCGACTTCACCGCCTGGAACACCGAGTCGATCCTTTCCCGGCTCCACTTCGTGGTGCGGGTGCCCGCCGGCACCGAGCTGCCCGACCTCACCGACGCCGACACCGAGCGCATCGAGACCCGCCTCGTGGAGGCCGCCCGCTCCTGGGCCGACGGCTTCTCCGACGCGCTGAACGCCGAGTGCGGCGAGGAGCGCGCCGCCGAGCTGCTGCGCCGCTACGGCCACGCCTTCCCCGAGGGCTACAAGGCCGACCACTCGCCGCGCGCCGCCGTGGCCGACCTGGTCCACCTGGAGCAGCTCACCCACGGCCGCAAGGACTTCGCGCTCTCGCTGTACGAGCCGGTCAACGCGGCCCCCGGCGAGCGCCGGTTCAAGATCTACCGCATCGGCGAGCAGGTCTCGCTCTCGGCCGTGCTGCCGGTCCTGCAGCGCCTGGGCGTGGAGGTCACCGACGAGCGCCCCTACGAGCTGCGCTGCGCCGACCGTACGCACGCGTGGATCTACGACTTCGGCCTGCGCCTGCCGAAGAAGCTCAACGGCAACGGCGACTACCTCGCGGACGACGCCCGCGAGCGCTTCCAGGAGGCCTTCGCCGCCACCTGGACCGGCGCCGCCGAGAACGACGGCTTCAACTCGCTGGTGCTGCGCGCCGGGCTCAACTGGCGCCAGGCGATGGTGCTGCGCGCCTACGCCAAGTACCTGCGCCAGGCCGGTTCGACCTTCAGCCAGGACTACATGGAGGACACCCTCCGCGACAACGTCCACACCACCCGGCTGCTGGTCTCGCTCTTCGAGGCGCGGATGTCGCCGAGCCGCCAGAGCGCGGGCACCGAGCTCATCGACGGTCTGCTCGAAGAGCTGGACGGGGCGCTCGACCAGGTCGCCTCGCTCGACGAGGACCGCATCCTGCGCTCCTTCCTCACCGTCATCAAGGCGACGCTGCGGACGAACTACTTCCAGAAGAACGCCGAGGGCAACCCCCACGCGTACGTCTCGATGAAGTTCGACCCGCAGGCGATCCCGGATCTGCCGGCGCCCCGCCCGGCGTTCGAGATCTGGGTGTACTCGCCGCGCGTCGAGGGCGTGCACCTGCGGTTCGGCAAGGTCGCGCGCGGTGGTCTGCGCTGGTCCGACCGCCGCGAGGACTTCCGTACGGAGATCCTGGGCCTGGTCAAGGCGCAGATGGTGAAGAACACCGTCATCGTGCCGGTCGGCGCCAAGGGCGGCTTCGTCGCCAAGCAGCTCCCGGACCCGTCCGTGGACCGCGACGCGTGGCTGGCCGAGGGCATCGCCTCGTACAAGACGTTCATCTCGGCGCTGCTCGACATCACCGACAACCTGGTGGCGGGCGAGGTCGTGCCGCCGGCCGACGTGGTGCGCCACGACGAGGACGACACCTACCTGGTGGTCGCCGCCGACAAGGGCACCGCGACCTTCTCGGACATCGCCAACGACGTGGCGATCAGCTACGACTTCTGGCTCGGTGACGCGTTCGCCTCCGGCGGCTCCGCCGGCTACGACCACAAGGGCATGGGCATCACCGCGCGCGGTGCCTGGGAGTCGGTCAAGCGGCACTTCCGCGAGCTGGGCCACGACAGCCAGACCGAGGACTTCACGGTCGTGGGCGTCGGCGACATGTCCGGTGACGTGTTCGGCAACGGCATGCTGCTCTCCGAGCACATCCGCCTGGTCGCCGCCTTCGACCACCGCCACATCTTCATCGACCCGTCCCCGGACGCGGCCGTCTCGTACGCCGAGCGGCGCCGCCTGTTCGACCTGCCCCGCAGCTCCTGGGCGGACTACAACAAGGAGCTGCTGTCCGCGGGCGGCGGCATCCACCCGCGGACCGCCAAGTCGATCCCGCTCAACGCGCAGGTGCGCGCGGCCCTCGGCATCGAGTCGGGTGTCACCAAGCTGACGCCCGCCGAGCTGATGCAGGCGATCCTCAAGGCGCCGGTGGACCTGCTGTGGAACGGCGGCATCGGTACGTACGTGAAGTCGTCGGCCGAGTCCAACGCGGACGTCGGCGACAAGGCGAACGACGCGATCCGCGTCAACGGCGAGGACCTGCGGGTCAAGGTCGTCGGCGAGGGCGGCAACCTGGGTCTGACCCAGCTCGGCCGGATCGAGTTCGACCGCAACGGCGGCAAGGTCAACACCGACGCGATCGACAACAGCGCGGGCGTGGACACCTCCGACCACGAGGTGAACATCAAGATCCTGCTCAACGGCCTGGTCACGGACGGCGATATGACCGTCAAGCAGCGCAACAAGATCCTCGCCCAGATGACCGACGAGGTCGGCAAGCTGGTGCTGCGCAACAACTACGCGCAGAACACGGCCCTGGCCAACGCGGTCGCGCAGTCCCCGTCGCTGCTCCACGCCCACCAGCGGTTCATGCGCCGCCTCGGGCGCGACGGCCACCTGGACCGGGCGCTGGAGTTCCTGCCGACCGACCGCCAGATCCGCGAGCTGCTCAACAACGGGCGCGGGCTCAGCCAGCCCGAGCTCGCCGTGCTGCTCGCGTACACCAAGATCACGGCGGCCGACGAGCTGGTCCACACGGATCTGCCGGACGACCCGTACCTGCAGAAGCTGCTCCACGCGTACTTCCCGAAGCAGCTGCGCGAGAAGTTCCCCGAGGCCATCGACGGGCACGCGCTGCGCCGCGAGATCGTCACCACGGTCCTGGTCAACGACACGGTCAACACCGGTGGTTCGACCTTCCTGCACAGGCTGCGGGAGGAGACCGGCGCGTCCATGGAGGAGATCGTCCGGGCGCAGACCGCGGCCCGCGAGATCTTCGGCCTGAGCGCGGTGTGGGACGCGGTCGAGGCGCTCGACAACAAGGTCGACGCCGACGTCCAGACCCGCATCCGCCTCCACTCGCGCCGCCTGGTCGAGCGCGGCACGCGCTGGCTGCTCAACAACCGGCCGCAGCCGCTCCAGATCGCCGAGACCATCGCGGACTTCGGCGAGGGCGTCGAGAAGGTCTGGGGCGAGCTGGCGAACATGCTCAAGGGCGCGGACCTGGAGTGGTACCAGTCGATCCTGGACGAGCTCACCGCGGCCGGGGTGCCGGACGAGCTCGCGCGCCGGGTCGCCGGGTTCTCCTCCGCCTTCCCGTCGCTCGACGTCGTGGCGATCTCGGGCCGCACCGGCAAGGACCCGCTGGCCGTGGCCGAGGTGTACTACGACCTCGCGGACCGGCTGCGGATCACCCAGCTGATGGACCGGATCATCGAGCTGCCGCGGGCCGACCGCTGGCAGTCCATGGCCCGCGCCTCCATCCGCGAGGACCTGTACGCGGCGCACGCGGGTCTCACCCAGGACGTGCTCTCGGTCGGCAGCGACACCTCCTCGCCCGAGCAGCGCTTCAAGGCCTGGGAGGAGAAGAACGCGGCGATCCTCGGCCGTGCGCGCAGCACCCTGGAGGAGATCCAGGGCTCGGACGCGTTCGACCTGGCGAACCTGTCGGTGGCGATGCGGACGATGCGGACGTTGCTGCGTACGCATAGCTGAGTCTGCGGGGCGGGGGGGCGCGGTTCCTCGCGCCCCCTGAACGACAAAAGAAGAAGGGGGGCGCCCACCTTGCGGTGGGCGCCCCCCTTCTTCTTTCCTTACCGCGTCGCCTTCCAGAGCGTGACCGTGCCCTCGAACGCCGGGATGTTCTTGTCCGTGGACGGCGTCACCTTGGTGATCTTCCACATGGCCAGATTGCCCTTGGTGGTCACCGAGCACATGGTGTCGCCCGCCTTGATCAGGTGGTCGTCGTTGAGCGCCTGGGCCGAGGCGGAGTTCGGCAGCGGGTTCTGCAGTGCGCCCTCGCGGCACTCCTCGGGCGTGGTGCCGTTCGCCTTGCCGAGCGCCTGCTTGAAGTCCAGCCGGTCGTCACGCGCCTCGAACTCGGTGTTGTCGTAGGCGAGCTTGCCGGTCGGGTCCACCTCGGGGACGTCGAAGTCGATCTGCGTGGTGGAGAGCGACTCCGGGGTGCGTACGGTGATCGGCTTGTCCTGGAAGACCACTGTGTACGTGACGTTGGCGGGCGGCGCCGAACTGTCGTCGCTCGCACCGTCCGAAGGCGTGGAGTCGGCCGCCGGGGACTGCTTCGGCGGGTTCTTGGCGGCGGGCGACTGCGAGGTGCCGCCCTTGGCCTGGTCGCCGTCGTCCTTCTTGCCGCTGGTGAACCAGACCGCCGCGGCCGCGCCCGCACCGACCGCCACGACCAGGGTGGCCGCCATGAGGACGGTACGCAGGCGGCGCTTCGGCTTCTTCTGCGACGCACCCGGGGCCGGGGCGGGCGCGGGCACCTGGGCGTGGCCCTGGGGCTGAGCCTGGCCCTGGCCCTGGGCGTGGGTGGGGACGGCGGGCTGCGGGGCCGTGCCGTAACCCGCGCCGTACCCCGTGTCGTAAGGGGCGCCGTACGCCGTGCCGTACCCGGGAACGGGGCCGGTCTGGGGGCCGGACTGCGGGCCCGACGGGGGGCCCTGCTGCGGGGCGGGCGGCGTCTGGGCGGCCGGGTAGCTCGTCGGCGGGGCCTGGGGGACCTGCGGGGCCGTGTGCGGTGCGGCCGGGGGCATCGACGGGGCCGCGGTGGGCGGCAGCGAGGGCTGCGCCGGGGTGGGCTTCGGCGGCGCCGCGGCCGCCTGCTCGCTGCGGGCGATCTCCGCCGCGACCGCCTCCGGCAGCCACCCGGTGAAGTCCCGCAGGCCGCGGCCCGACGCCTGCTCGCAGAGCGGGGCGAGGTCGGCCGGGGTGATGCGCCGCTCCGGGTCGGCGGTCAGCGTGCACTCAAGCAGCGGGCGCAGCTCCGCCGGGTAGCCGCTCAGGTCCGGCGGGCGGTGCGCGGAGTTGGCGATCTGCGCGGCCACGGTGATGGCGCCGCCGTCGCCGTACGGGTGGCGGCCGGTGGCCGCGACGGCCGCGATCAGGCCGAGCGAGAACACGTCGGTGGCGGGCGTGAGCTTTTCGCCCAGTGCGTGCTCGGGCGACATGTACTGCGGCGTGCCGATCATGCCGCCGCTCGCGGTGAGCTGGGTGGCGTCGGCGGCGCGCGCGATGCCGAAGTCGATCACGTACGGGCCGCCGGAGCCGAGCAGCACGTTGCTGGGCTTCAGATCGCGGTGGATCACTCCGGCCGCGTGGACGGCGGTCAGCGCCTGCGCCGCGCAGCCGATGAGCTGGAAGACGGCGGGCAGCGGCAGCGGGCCGAACGAGGTCAGCGCGTCGTGCAGCGAGAGGCCCGGCACGTACTGCGTGGCGAGCCAGGGCTGGGCGCCGCTGGTGTCGTGGTCCACCACCGGCACGATGTGGTACCCCTGCACCCGGCGGGCGGCCTGCACCTCCTGCTCGAAGCGGCGCCGGAAGTCGGGGTCCTGGCCGTACTCGCGGCGGATCACCTTGAGCGCGACCGGCTGTCCGCCGCGGGTGTGCGAGAGGTAGACCGTGCCCATGCCGCCCTCGCCGATGCGGGCGAGGAGCTGGTAGCCGGCGGTCTCGCGGGGGTCCTCCGGCCCGAGTGGACTGAGTGTGTCGCCGGATCTGCTGATGGTTCCTCCCCCGGTCGTGGCACCCGACGTGCCGTCAACTGCTGCGGGCGCAGAGCCTACGCGGGCAGCGGCCGCCGGTACTACTCAGCTCCGGAACGCCTGGTCCCGCGCACGCGGCGGATGAATTCGGCCGCGTCGGGGTCGTGGACCGTCAGCGGCGCCGTCGGGGGCATCGCCGGGACCGTCGGCGCGTCCGGCAGCGCCATCCGCAGCCGGTACGCCGCCTCCGTCCTGGCGATGGCGGCCAGATGCGGCGCGGGCAGCCAGTCCGCGAAGTCGAGAGGGCCGCGGCCGGACAGCCGCCGGCACAGCGCGGCCAACTCGGCGGCGGCGGGCCGCTCTTCGGGCCGGGCGGCCAGACAGAGCCGGAGCACCTCGCGCAGCGGTTCGGGGTACGGCGTGAGGTCCGGCGGCTCGCGGTCGGTGCCCGCGATGCGCGCGGCGACCGCCAGGGCGCTGCCCCGTCCGTACGGATGCTGCCCGGTGGCGGCGAGACCGGCTAGCAGTCCGAGGGCGAAGACGTCGGCGGCCGGGGTGAGTTCGCGTCCCAGGGCGTGCTCGGGCGACATGTACTTCGGGGTGCCCACCAGGCGTCCGGTGGTGGTGAGCCGGACCGCCCCGGCGGCCTTGGCTATGCCGAAGTCGAGCAGCCAGGGGCCGTCGGCGGCGAGCAGCAGGTTGCCGGGCTTCACATCGCGGTGGATCACCCCGGCGTGGTGCACGGAGTCCAGCGCGCGGGCCGCGCAGGCGAGCAGGTGCAGCACGGCGCCGGGCGGCAGCGGTCCGTGCGCCTCCAGGGCGTCGTCCAGCGGGACGCCCGGGACGTAGCGGGTGGCGAGCCAGGGGCTCGGGGCCTGCGCCGAGTGGTCCAGGACGGGGGCGACATGGGCCCCGTACACCCGCTGGGCGGCCTCGACCTCGCGCGCGAAGCGGCGGCGGAAGTCCTCGTTCTCCGCGTACTCCCTGCGGATCAGTTTGAGGGCCACCGGCTGGCTGCCCCGGGTGCGGGAGAGGTAGACCGTGCCCATGCCGCCCTCGCCTATGCGGGCTTCCAGGACATAGCCGGAGACCTGGCGCGGGTCGTCCGCGCGCAGCGGCGCGAAACGTGTGTCGGACACCCCGACCCCCCTTCCCCCAAGGCCTCTTGCGGTACTGCCGAGGCCCTCGTGCCGATGGAGAACGAGACTATCGCGGCCCACTGACAACGGGTCCCGCGGCGGCGGCCGTCCACAGCCGACGGCAGGACAGCAGGGCCGCGCCGAGCAGCAGTCCGTTGCGCAGGACCATGAGTGAGGTGCCGAGCGCGCTCCCGGCCATGACCTGGTCGTACAGGGTCGGGAAGGCGAGGGCGCTCAGGGCCGCGGCGGGCAGCATCAGCAGGGCGACGGGCCGCTGGCTGGTCTGCCGGGAGGTCAGGCACACGGCGGCGAGACCGAGCAGCCAGACCAGGTACTGGGGGCTGATGACCCGGCTGGTCACCGTGAAGAGCAGGACCGCGCAGAGCGCCGCGTCCGCCGGGGTGGCCGCGGTCCACCGGCGTGCCCTGACCCGCCACAGCAGCAGCCAGCAGAGCGCGGCCGCGGTCAGGGCGAGCGCCAGCCGCGCCACGCTGGAGACGTACGGGCCGGTGAACTCCATGGCCCCGTACCGGTAGGCGACCCGGCCGGGCCAGTGCGTGAGGAGGTGGGCGAGCTGGAGGGCGGTGCCACCGAGGGACTCGATCTGGACGCCCCGGTTCCCCTGCTGCCGCAGGAAGTCCAGGGTGTGGCTGAAGCCGAGGGCGAGGGCGGCGAGCAGGGCGGCGGCGGCGCCGAGTGCCGCCGTCCACGACGCGCGCGTGGTGCGACCGCGTGGGGTGCCGAGCAGGATCAGGGCGGGCCAGATCTTGACCAGCGCGCCGAGCCCGGCGAGCGCCCCGCCGAGGCGCGGTCTGCACCGCAGGCAGAGCAGGGCGGTCACGGCCGGGGCCGTGACCAGAACGTCGTAGCGGCCGTACGGGAGGTGGAGCAGCAGCGGCAGGCCGCCCACCCACACCCAGGCCCCCGCCACGCCGCCGCCCGCCCGGGCCCCGGCCCGTACCAGGGCGAACGCGATCAGCGCGTCGGCGGCCAGGGTCAGGGCGACGAAGGCCTGGAAGAAGGTCAGGAACGGCAGCAGAGCGGGGGAGAGGATCACCGCGCCCGCACCCGGCGGGTACTGCCAGGTGGGGTCGCCGTACGGGAAGTGACCGGAGATCAGCTGCCCGTACCACTGGCGGTACAGGACGTACACCTCGCCCGTCACCCCGCCGACGCCGATCGAGTCGTCGACGAGGAGGAAGAGCATCAACGCGCGCGTGGCGAGCCAGGTGGCGGCGACGGCGTACCGGATGCGGCGGTCGGCGGCGCCCGGGTCGGGGGCGGCGCCCGGGGCGGGGATGCTCAGCTGCTGGATCGTCATCGACCAGCAGTTTAGACTGGTTTGGGGTATTTATTCGTACTGGTTTTAGAGGGTTGACCCTATTTCTTCTTGGTGTACTCCTCGTACGCGGCGACGACTTCCTCGGCCGGGCCGTCCATCCGCAGGACGCCCGACTCCAGCCAGATGGCCCGGTCGCAGGTCTGCTTGATGGTGCCGTTGCTGTGGCTGACCAGGAAGACCGTGCCCGCCTCGGCGCGCAGCTCCTCGATCCGCTCCTGGCTGCGCCGCTGGAAGCGGGCGTCGCCGGTGGAGAGCGCCTCGTCGATGAGGAGCACGTCGTGGGACTTGGCGGCGGCGATGGAGAACCGCAGCCGGGCGCCCATGCCCGAGGAGTAGGTACGCATCGGGAGCGAGATGAAGTCACCCTTCTCGTTGATCCCGGAGAACTCGACGATGTCGTCGTAGCGGTCCCGGACCTCCTCGCGGGACATGCCCATGGCGAGCCCGCCGAGGGTGACGTTGCGCTCGCCGGTGAGGTCGTTCATCAGCGCCGCGTTGACGCCGAGCAGGGACGGCTGGCCCTGGGTGAAGAGCCTGCCCCTCGCGGTCGGGAGCAGCCCCGCGACGGCCTTCAGGAGGGTGGACTTGCCCGAGCCGTTGGAGCCGATCAGGCCGATCGCCTCACCCTTGCGGGCGACGAAGCTGACGCCCTTGACGGCGTGCACCTCGCGGATGCCCGGGGCGGCCTTGCGGGAGGCGATCCGGCTGAGTGCGGAGGTCGCGCTGCCCCTGCCCTTGGTGGAGCCGCCGTTGACCTTGTAGACGACGTGGACGTCGTCGGCGATGACGGTGGGAGCGCCGGTCTTCGTAGAGGTGGTGATCACGGTGGGAGTGCTGTCAGCCACGGCCGTACTTCTCCTCTGCCTTCCAGAAGTAGATGAATCCGGCGACGAGGGCGAGGAGCGCCCAGCCGCCCGCGACCGCCCACACGTGCGGAGGGAGCTGCTTCGCCTTGAAGCTGTGGATCAGCGCGAAGCGCATCAGGTCGATGTAGACGGCCGCCGGGTTGTACTCGAGCACCTTCACCAGGCCGTGCGGCAGCGAGGTGCGGGTCATCAGCTGCGGCAGGCTCCACATGACGCCCGAGACGTACATCCAGGTGCGCAGGACGAAGGGCATCAGCTGCGAGACATCCGGGGTCTTGCTGGCGACCCGGGCCATCGCGAGCGACAGACCGGTGTTGAACATGGCCTGCAGGATCAGCACGGGGACGGCGATCAGCCAGGACACCGCCGGATAGACGCCCACGGCGACCAGGATCATGCCGAGCGCGGCGATGGAGAACAGCAGCTGCTGGAGCTGCTGGAGCGCGAGCGCGATGGGCAACGACGCGCGCGGGAAGTGCAGGGCGCGCACCAGGCCCATGTTGCCGGTGATCGCGCGCGTGCCCGACATGATCGAGTTGGCGGTGAAGGTCCAGACGAAGACGCCGGTGACCAGGAACGGGATGTAGTCCGGGACGCCCTGCTTGGTGCCCATCAGGATGCCGAAGATGAAGTAGTAGACCGTCGCGTTGAGCAGCGGGGTCATCAGCTGCCAGATCTGGCCGAGCTTCGCCTCGCTGTACTGCGCGGTGAGCTTGGCGGTGGCGAACGCCGAGATGAAGTGGCGGCGCTCCCAGAGCTGGTGGACGTACTCCTTGAGCGACGGGCGCGCGCCACTGACCGTGAGGCCGTACTTGGCGGCCAGTTCGGCGGCGCCCAGGCCCTGGTCGGGGTCGACGGGCCGGGTGTCCTGCGCGGGGGCCGGCGGGGCCGGCGGGGCTGCTGTCTGGCTCACAACGATCGCTTTCGACGTGGCTTCGCGGGGACGCGGGGACGCGGTGTCGGCGGTGTCTCAAGGCCGGGGTGTGGACGGGCGGTGAACCCGGGGTTACGACGGGACGGGTCCGTATCGTCGTAACGGTGAGAGTAGGACGTGATGACGTCGCAACGCAACCGTCTCGTCGTATCGCTATGCTCAAGACATGACCAACTCGGACACCCCGGCCCCCGCCGAACCCCAGCGCCGCGCCCCGGCCGGTGCCGCCGTGCTGCGCTCGGACGTGACGGAGGCCATCCGGAAAGCGGTGTTCGAGGAGTTGGCGGCGGTCGGGTTCGCCCGGATGTCGATCGAGGGCATCGCGCGCCGGGCCGGAGTGGGCAAGACGGCCGTCTACCGACGCTGGAAGTCCAAGCTGAGCCTGGTCCTCGACCTGGTGTCCGCCTTCGCCGCACAGGGCCTGCCGGTGCCCCACACGGGCTCGCTGCACGGGGACATCCGGGCGCTGCTCGCGGTGGCCTCGCTCGCCCTGCGCCACCCGGTCGCCTCCCAGGTGATCCCGGACCTGCTCGTCGAGTCCGTGCGCCACCCGGAGATCGCGGACGCCATCAAGGAGGCGCTGCTCGACGGCCAGAAGGGCGTCGCGGCGGTCGTGGTGCGCGAGGCCGTGGAGCGTGGCGAGCTCTCCGAGGGCGCCGACCCGGACCGGGCCCTCGACCTGATCGTCGGGCCGCTGTACTGGCGGCTCGTGGTGGTCCGGGGCGACCTGCCGAAGGGGTACCTGGACGATCTGGCCACGGCGGCGGTGGCGGCGCTCAAGGCGACGGGGTGAAGGCAGCGGGGTTGAAGGCGCCGGGGTGAAGGCGAGGGCCTGAAGGCCCCGGGGCTGGGAGTTCCCCAGCGCCGACGACGCGCCCCCTACGTACGTAGTACGTCCCTCACTCCCTCCCGTACTCGACCCGCGCCAGCACCTCCCCGCTGTGCGGGCTGAACGCGACCACCACGGCCTCCTCGGGGAGGTGCTCCTCGGGTGTGAGCAGCAGCCAGTGGACGCCGTAGCGGCGGGCGATGGCCGCGCGCGCGTGGCGGGGCGTCGACGGGGAGAGATACCGCGTCACGGCCGCCTTGCGGCGCAGCCGTTCGGGCTCCGCGAGCGCCGGGTCGGGCCAGACCGGGGCCACCAGGAAGGGCCCGTACCCCGGCAGCGAACGGACTACGTAGTAGTCGTCCGCGAGGACCGTCTCACCGGGCGGGATGTGCTGGGCGGCCCAGCCGTACGTGTCCCAGTGCGGCGGGCGCTCGATGCCCCGCACCCCCAGGCTCGGCGCCACCGCCCCGGCCTGGGCCGAGACGAACCCCAGGCACGCCCCGGCCGCCGCGAGCGGGGCCAGTGCGCGGCGGGCCGCGGACCAGGGGCGCGGCAGGGTCAGTTCGACGGCGAGCGCGACCTGCGCGGGGACCGGGGCGACCGCGAGCAGCCGGCCGTACGTGTAGTGGCCGCTCACCCAGCCGTAGAGGACCACCAGCCCGAACAGCAGCGTCATCAGCACCAGCGGATCGCGCCGGTCGCGGCGCAGGCGCAGCAGCAGGGCGGGCACGCCGAGCAGGGCCGCCAGCCAGTAACGACCGGTCAGATCTTCATACAGGGCCCTGTGCATGGAATCGATGCCGGTGTCACCGACGAGTGTGAAGATGTCGCAGTACGGCCAGGTCACCGCCACCGCCAGCGCGCCCGCCCCCGCCAGCGCCCAGCGGCCGGCCGCCGCGCGGGTCCACGCCCCCTTCCGCGCGAGGGCCATCCCGGCCGTGCCGATCACCGCCGCGATCGCGGTGATCGGGTGGACGAGGACGACCACGCCGGTGAGTACGCCGAGCGCGGCGTACTCCAGCGGGGCGGCGCGCCACCGCGCGGTACGGGAAGAACGTTCCGTCAGACGGCCCGTCAGGGCCCAGATGTGAAAGGTGAGGCCAATGGCGAACGTGCTCGGGTAGGACAGGTTGCCGGTCATCGACAGCAGGCCGAGGAACCCGCTCCACCACGTCACGGCGGTGCCCCACAGCACCGACGAGAAGGCCAGGGCGAACACCGGCGCCCACGCGCGCGTGGAGAACAGCCGGGTGAAGCGGCCGAGTCCGGTGATCAGGACCAGCAGGTTGACCGGCCCGAACAGCCGCACCACCAGGCGGCCGGGCAGGTCGGTGAGGTGTGCGAACAGGCCCTGGACGACGGAGTACGGCGAGTAGTACGGGCTGCCCGCGCCCGGCAGGTCGGCCATCGGGTGCGCGGGGGCGAGCAGATCGGCCTTCAGGCGTTCCACCACAGCGGCGTGCGTGCCGAGGTCGCAGCAGAGCGGCACGCGCCAGGCCGCCGCCGATATCACCAGCCAGAACATCCCGCCGAGCACGAAGTACGGCGTGACGCGCCAGGCGGGGCCCGGGGGCGGCGCGTCGGCGGGACGGGCGGCCGCGCGCCGGGGCGCCGGAAGCCGGGCGGGGCCGGTGGGAGGACCGGTCGGGGGGCCGGTGGGAGGGAACGTGCGCACAGGTCATCGGTTCCGTGGGGGTCCGCGTCTGTCCCGGCATCCCGCGTCGATCACCCGATCAGCAGCCCGCCGTCAGCCGGTCGACGACCCGGGCCGCCGCCCGGCCGTCGTCCAGATCGCAGTACGCGGTGCGGAACGCGGCGTAGGCGTCCGCGTGGGCCGAGGCGACCCTCTCCGGGTCCCGCAGCGCCTCGGCCACCGCGCCGGTGTCCGTGAGCAGCGGCCCGGGCGCCAGCGCCTCGAAGTCGGCGTAGAAGCCGCGCGCGGTGTCGCGGTAGTGGACGAGGTCGTACGTGTGGAAGAGCATCGGGCGGCCAGTGTGGGCGAAGCCGCAGATCAGCCCCGAGTAGTCGGTGACCAGGACATCGGCGGCGAGCAGCAGCCCGGACGTCGTGGGGTGCGCCGAGACGTCACGGCCGCCGGGTGAGGCTCCCGCCACGCGCGCGTGGCGCCGCACGAGGACGACGTGGTCATCCCCGAGCTTGCGCTCCAGCTCGACGACGTCGAGCCCCGCCGGGTCGGGCCTGTGGAGGGCGGGATGGCCGGGGCCTAGGGGGAGGTGGGTGCGGTAGGTGGGGGCGTGGAGCACCACGCGCGCGTGGGGGCCCGCGCCGAGGGCGGCGCGCACCCGGGCGCGGGCGCGGGCCCGGTCGGGCGCGAGGAGGGCGTCGTTGGCGGGGTTGCCCGCCTCCAGGACCTCGCCGTCGTACGCGAGGGCCCGGCGCAGCACCGGCGTGGCCCACCGGCTGGGCGACACCAGCAGCGACCACTGGCGCGCCAGGCGCGGCAGCGCCTCGATGCGGCGGTGGTCGGCGTGGAGGGTGCCCGTCAGATCGGTGCCGATCCGGCCGAGCGGGGTGCCGTGCCAGGTCTGCACGACGGTCTGCCCCGGCCGCCGTTCGAACCACTCGGGCAGGTGGTCGTCGGTGACGATGTGCCGGGCGGTCGCCAGTGCCTCGTACCAGCCGCGGCTGTACGGCTCGACGGGTGCGGCGCCGGGCGGGGCCGTGCGCCGCCGGTCGCCGGTGACCCACAGCGGGCTCAATCCGCTGTCCCGGCGGGCCAGTTCGGCCAGCACCGCGCGCGGGGAGTCGCCGCCCGCGAACAGGACGGTGTCGCTCAGTGGGGCGTGCCGGCGCCGGTCCGGGTAGTACGCCGTCCGCAGCCCGCGCTGCCGGTACGCGCCGCGCTCGGCCTCGGCGAGGGGTGACCCGGCGACGAGTTCCAGCCGGTCCCCGTGGCGGCGGGCCGCGGTGAACTGGCGTCCGGCGACGGTGTGACGGCGGGGGAGCGCGGCACCGGCCGACGTCAGCAGGCGTACCGGAACATCACCCAGAAGCGTGGACCAGCGCCCTTCGGTCAGCGCCCCCGTCGCTTCGGCGGTCACGGAGACCCGGAAGCGCACGCCGTCCCGGGCGACCGGCACGGCGACCTCCTCGCGCAGGACGGTGTGGCGCAGCACCAGCCGGGCGCCGCCGATGTCGTCCGCGCCCCACGTCCCCGCCACGCTCAGGGTGCCGTCGGCGGCCCAGACGACCGTGTCGGCCAGCGGCCGTCGGGTGAGCTCGACGGCCAGGTTCCCGGCCGCGTCGGCACGCAGGCACAGCCGCCCGTGCTCGCGCCCCGGCGCCAGGTCCAGCGCGGCCGGGACCGCGCCGAGGCTGCCGTCGGGGTACCGGAACCGGGCCTCCCAGCGGTCCGCGTCCGGGGGTTCCACGCCCCGGGGCGCGGTGTGGGGCGCGGGCGCGACGCCGGTGAGCGCGGCGAGGGGGGACCCGTACGGCGAATCCGGCGCGGTCCTGCTGCGCGGGTCCGGGGGGCCCGGGGGAATCCCGCTGCTCCTGCCCGGGGAGCGCGGCGCGGTCCCGCTGAGCCTGCCCGAGGAATGGGGCGCGGTCCCGCTGTGCCTGCCCGGCGGGCTGGGGCCGGTCGCGCCGCGCCCGCACCGGGAAGCTGAACTCCGTGCCGGAGGGCGGGTGGTGCAGGGAGAGGTGGGTGGGGTGCGGGCCGGGACCGTGGAGAGTGCCGAGCAGCTCGACGGCGGGTGAGGCCGTGCCCGTGCCCGCGTGCGTGTCCGTGCCCGTGGGCGTGCCCGTGCCCATGCCCGCGTGCGTGTCCGGGCCCGTGGGCGTGCCCGCGTGCGTTTCCGCGTCCGCGTCCGTGCCCGCGTCCGTGTCCGTGCCCGCGTCCGCGTCACGGCTCGCCGTGGTGATCCGACTCGCCTCCACCCGCGCCCCGTACCGCTGGACCGACACCACCAGCCGCCCTTCCCGGTACGCGACCACCAGCCGTCTCCCGTCGGCCACTTCATATACCCGGGGGTGGTCCTCGGAGCGGTCGACGGGGCGGAGGGCGGCTCGGCGGATCGTGGTGCTGCCGCGCCCGGTTCCGGCGAGGACCACGCCCACCGTCCACTCGCCGTCGCCGAGGCGGGGTGGGTCGAGGGTCGTCTCGAAGCCCGAGCGGTCGTAGTCGTGGAGCTCCTGGGCGGCATTGTCAGTGGCGAGTGGCAGGCTGATGGTGCGGGTCGGGAAGCGGCGCAGTCGGCGGGTGCCGTGCTCCTGGGCCAGCGCGAGCACCAGCCTGCCCGGACCGGCGTTGCGTACGTACGCGAAGCCGGTCAGGCGCAGGGTTCCGTCCGGCTGCCGTTCCACCGCCGACAGCCGGGCCACCACCGGCAGTTCGCCGCGTCGCACCCGGGCGGCGCGGCCCGTCACCGCTCCTACGCCCGGGTACGAGACGCGGCCGCCCCGCACCGCGTAGGTACCCGCCCCGTTGGCCTGCTCGAAGGCCAGCAGCTCGACCAGCTCCGCCAGCCGGTCCTCCCGCACCAGCTGCCACTTGACCCGCAGGTCGGGCGGCAGTGCCCGGGTGACGTCCGTGCCCGCGCGCTCCAGGAACGCCCGGGCGCCGGTCATGAACGCCGCCCGGTAGGCGGGCCCGCCCATCGGCAGGCCCTCCAGGAAGTAGACGAAGTCGTCCCGCAGACAGGAGGTGTCGTAGTGCCGCCGCTGATCCGGCCAGGCCCGCTGATCCGGCCAGGCCCCGGACAGGAACCCGCTGACGTCCTCGCAGGCGGCGATCCGGTCCCGTACGCCCCGTACGTCCGTGCGCAGGCGGGTGATCGAGCCCTCGCGGACCCGCCAGTAGTAGACGTGCTCGTGCAGGACGTCCACGGACCGGGCGAGATAGTGCGCCGGGATCACCACCGGGGTGTCCTCGTACAGCCGGCCCACCGGAAAGGTGAATCCGTGGCGGTCCCAGAACGAACGGCGGAAGACCTTGTTCCAGGCGACGCGGTCGGTGCGCAGGCGGGGGTCGCGGGTGATGTGGGTGCCGATCCGGTCGGCGGTGAGCCAGCGGTACTGCCAGGCCTGGCGTCGCCCGCCCGGGTCCAGTCGCCATACGTTGCCGGAGGCGAGGTCCGAGCCGGAGGCGTCGAGGGAGGCGGTCAGCCGGGCGTAGGCGTGGGGCGCGAGCACGTCGTCGCTGTCGGCGAAGGCGAGGTATTCGGTGCCGGGGGTGGTGTGTGAGACGCCGGTGTTGCGGGCGGCGCTGAGCCCGGCGTTGGGCTGCCGTACGTAACGGAAGCGGGTGTCCCTGTGGGTGAACTCGCGGGCGATGTCGGCGCTGCCGTCCGTCGAACCGTCGTCGACGAGGACGACGTCGAGGGCGGTCATGGTCTGGGTGGCCAGGGAGCTGAGGCACTCCTCCAGGTAGGGGGCGACGTTGTGGATGGGGACGACCACGCTGAGCCTCGCGGGGGCCTGGGGGTGTGGGGGTGGTACCTGCGGTACCGGCGCCGCTTGAGGGGGAACGGGGTGTGGTGGGTTCACGCCCGGTCAACACGGGGGTCCTGCACTGGTTACCGATTCTGCCCCGATCGGGTGACGGGGTGCGGGTGCCGGTGCCGGTGCCGGGGCGTGCCGGGGTGCGAAGGTGCCCGGGGACGGGGCCCCGCGGCCGGGACGGGGCTGGGCGGGGTGCGAAGGTGCCCGGGGACGGGGTGCCGCTGTGCCCACCCTCCCCCAAGCTCTCGACTTCGCTCGAGCAGGGGGGACCCTCATCGCCCTAGCGGCACGATTGCCCACAGCGGCGGGGGAGGGGGCAGCACGGTTGGCCACAGCGGCGGTGGGGGAAGGCGGCGCGTGGCTCACAGCGGCGGTAGCGGCGCGATTGCCGCAGCGGCGGTGGGGGGGAAAGCGGCACGCCACGTCGCAGTGGTCGTGGGTGGAAGGTGGAGGCGTGGTTCCGGAGTTGGGCGTACGCGTCAAGAAGGTGGTTCGGGGCCGGGTTCTCCGGGGCCTCTACCGCCTCGACCTCCGCAGCCCCCTCGACCCCGACCTCGTCGTCCACGGGGCGTACTGGAACCGGGGCGTCGCCTGTAATCCCGCCGCCATCCACG
Source organism: Streptomyces sp. NPDC023838 (assembly GCF_040639555.1). Taxonomy (NCBI): domain Bacteria; kingdom Bacillati; phylum Actinomycetota; class Actinomycetes; order Kitasatosporales; family Streptomycetaceae; genus Streptomyces; species Streptomyces sp. NPDC023838. Next base: position 199,326 of record NZ_JBFAAD010000010.1, on the reverse strand, counting down.
CCAAGGCGTTGGAGCTCGTGCCACGGCTGCGGCATGTGTGGGTGGTGGGCAGCCGTCATGTCGGGCGGGTGCCGCGTGGGGTGGAGTACGTGGTCGCGGGGTCGCGGGCGTACTGGCGGGTCATGGCGACCGCCAAGTACCTCGTCAACAATTCGAGCTTTCCCGGGGGGTTCAGCAAGCGGGACGGCCAGGTCTACCTCCAGACCCACCACGGGACCCCGCTCAAGTCGATGGGGCTCGACCAGCGCCGATATCCGGCCTCCGCCCGTGGCATGGACTTCGGGAAGGTCCTCGCGCACGTCCGCCAGTGGGACTTCAGCCTCGCCGCCAACCCCCACGCGGCCGAGGTCTGGGGACGGGTCTACCCGGCCGGGTACGAGCATCTCCACCTCGGTCAGCCGCGCAACGACCGGTACTTCACTGCCACTTCCGACGACATCGCCGCCGTCCGTGCCTCGCTCGGCATCGCGCCCGGGAGTCGCGTGCTCCTCTACGCGCCGACCCACCGGGACGAAGGGGTGAGCCGCTTCTCGCCCCCGCTCGACCTGGAGCGGTTCGTGCGGGAGACCGGCGACGAGTACGTCCTGCTGGTGCGCGCGCACTACTTCCACGGGGCCTCGGCGGGGATCACCGACACCCACCCCCGGATCGTGGATGTCACCGCGCACCCCCGCGTCGAAGACCTCTGCCTCGCCTCGGACGCGCTGATCACCGACTATTCGTCGCTGCTCTTCGACTACGCCTGCCTCGACCGCCCGATCGTCGTGCACGCCCCGGACTGGGAGGCCTACCGGGCCACCCGTGGCACGTACTTCGACCTCCTCTCGGGGCGCCCCGGCGACACCCCGGGTGCCGTCTCCACCAGCGACGACGAGCTGATCGGGCTGTTCCGGGACGGCGGCTGGGACACGGACGCGGGCGGCCGGCTGCGCGAGGCGTTCCGGGCGCGCTTCTGCCCGTACGACGACGGGCACGCGGCGGAACGGGTCGTGCGCCGCCTCTTCCTCGACGAGCGGCCGCCCAGAACAACGGATCCCGGCCCGGACCCGTCACCCGGATGGACCGGCTGAGGTGACCGCCCCCGCGTTCGGGGGTTGAGCACGCGTGGGGCGGGATCCGCCCCCGTCCCCCGGCAGGAAGGTGCTCCCCGTATGACGCCCCTGACGCCCCCGGCGCCTCTGACGTCCCTGGCGCCCCGCCTCAGCGTCGTCGTCCCCGTTCACAACGTCGAGGAGCATCTGGGCGCGTGTCTGGAGTCGCTGGCCCGGCAGAGCCTGAAGGCGCTCGACGTGGTGCTTGTGGACGACGGCTCGACGGACGCCAGCGCCGACGTCGCCCGTGAATTCGCCGCGCGCGACGGCCGGTTCAGGGTGGTCGGCCGGGAGAACGGCGGCCTCGGCGCGGCCCGCAACACGGGCGTCGCGCACACCACCCCCGGCACCGAATACCTCGCCTTCGTCGACAGCGACGACGTACTTCCCTCGCGTGCCTTCGAGTTGCTGACCGGCGCGCTCGACAAGTCCGGCTCCGACTTCGCCTCCGGCAACGTCCTGCGGCTGACCGGCGGCGGGCGGCTCAGGCAGCACCCGCTGTTCACCCGGCCGATGCGCTCCACCCGTCCCGCCACCCACGTCACCGAGGACTGGTCGCTGCTCCTGGACCGGATCGCCTGCAACAAGGTGTTCCGCCGCACCTTCTGGGACGAGCACGCCTTCGCCTTCCCCGAGGGCGTCCTCTACGAGGACATCCCGGTCGTCCTGCCCGCGCACTTCGCCGCCCGCTCGGTCGACGTCCTCCAGGACGCCGTCTACTACTGGCGTTTCAGGGACAGTTCGATCACCAACAGGCGCGCGGTGGTGCGCGGGGTGGTGGACCGTACGGCGGCGGTGCTCGGCGTCAGCCGGGGGCTCACGGGGGCGCCCGAGCACAAAAAGCGTTACGACGAGTCGGTGCTGTGCGAGGACCTCTGGTACTTCATGCAGGTGCTGCCGGAGGGCGACGCGGCCTACCGGGAGGCGTTCTTGGAGCACGCGGGGGAGTTCGCCGGTCAGGTGGACCCCGAGGTGCTCGCCGGGCTGCCGCTGCACCACCGGGTGAAGTGGCACCTGGTCCGCGAGCGGCGCCTGGAGGAGCTGCTCGGCCTGCTGGAGTTCGAGCGCCGCAGCCCCCGTACGCACCGGGTGCGCGGGCTGCGCCGCCGCACCGCCGAGTACCCGCCGCTCACCGCGCCCTTCCCGCGCGACGTCCTCGCCCTCGCCCCGGGTGACCTGCCGCTGGAGGCCCGGCTCACCGGTGCCGAGTGGCGCGACGGCACGCTGCGGCTCACCGGGTACGGCTACATCCGCAACCTGCCGGCCCAGGCGCGGCGGCACGCGCTGAAGGCGGCCTGGCTGCGCACGCCCGACCGGCGCGCCCTGCCGCTGCGGCTCAAGCGGGTCAACGACCCGTCCATCACCGCCCGTTCGGGGCAGCGGCTGCACGGTTACGACTGGGCCGGCTTCGAGATCGCCGTCGACCCGGCCCGGCTGCTCACCGAGTCCGCCACCACCACCTGGAAGCTGGTCCTCGGCGTGCTCGGCCACAGCGGCGGCGTCCTCGGCCCCGGCGTGGCGCGCCGGGGCGGGGTCGCGGACGGGGGCGCGCAGCTGGAGGTGCACTACCTCGACGAGCGCACCCGGATCGTCCCGGTCTTCGCGGGCGGCCGCCTCCAGCTGAACGCCGAGCGCGTCCAGACCTGGCTGACCGGCCACGACAGCCACGACGGCGTCCTCACGCTCACCGGCGACACCCGCACCGGCGCGAGCGCGCTGCGGCTCGGCCACTGGCACTCGGACGCGGCGATCCAGGTCCCCCTCGCGCGCGACGGCGAGCGCTTCACCGCCGAGGTGCCGCTCGACGAGCTCGCCGCCGTGCGCGGCCGGGGCCCGGTCAGGGCGCCGCACGGCGAACTCCGGCCAGCTGACGCGTACAGCGTCCAGCTGGTCGGACCGGACGGCAGACGGCTCCCGGTCGCCGCGCCCCCCGGTCTGCCGCTCGGCCGCCACGCCGCCCCCGGGGGCCGCGAGCTGGCCTTCACCGTGAGCGCCTGGGGCAATGCGGTCCTCACCGACCAGCTGCCGCACGCGTACACCGAGAGCGTGACCTGGACCGACAACTCACTCGTGCTGCAGGGCCTTTACGGCGGAGGCCCGGCCGTCCCGCTCCAGCTGCGCCGCACCGGGGCCGAGGAGGAAGAGGTCGAGCTGCCGGTCCGGTGCGCGGACGGCCGCTTCCGGGCCGAGTCGGCGTACGAGGCGCTGACGCTGATCGGGGAGGGGGAGTGGCAGCTCTCCATGGGCGAGGCGCCGGTGCGGGTGCCGGCCGCCGCGCATCCGCTGCTCCCGGCCGCCCGCGCGTTCGCCGGGCGGGAGTTCGCCGTACGGCGTCAGGGCCATGACCAGGTGGTCCTCGTGGTGGCCGAGGGGGGCGCGCAGTGCGAAGGCTGAGCATCGTGGGCGCCTGGGTGGCCGAGCCGCGGGTCTTCCTGGACAGCCGGGGCAGCTTCCACGAGTGGTTCAAGGACGGCGACTTCGTCTCCGCCACCGGCCACGGCCTGGGCCTCGCGCAGGCCAACTGCTCGGTGTCCGCGCGCGGCACGCTGCGCGGCGTGCACTTCGCGGACGTGCCGCCGGGGCAGGCGAAGTACGTCACGTGCGTACGCGGGTCGGTCCTGGACGTGGTGGTGGACCTGCGGACCGGCTCGCCCACCTTCAAGCGCTGGGAGCCGGTCCTCCTCGACGACCGCGACCACCGGGCCGTCCACATCGCGGAGGGCCTCGGGCACGCGTTCATGGCGCTCACCGAGGGCGCGACGGTCGTCTACCTCTGCTCCGAGGGGTACGCGCCCGCCCGCGAGCACGGCATCCACCCGCTCGACCCGGACCTGGCGATCGAGTGGCCGACGCACCTCACGCCGCTGCTCTCGCCGAAGGACGCGGCGGCGCCGGGGGTCGCGGAGGCCGGGGAGCGGGGCCTGCTGCCGTCGTACGAGGCGTGCACGGCCTGGTACGCGCGGCAACGGGCGCTGGTTTCGGCTCAGCCGTGACGCGCCGAGGGGGGCCGGCTATTCGACTGCGGGCCGTCGTGGGCTGGTCGCTCCCCAAGTTCTCGGCTTCGCTCGAACAGGGGGGACCCCCCTCGCGGCGGAGCCGCACAGGTCACGGCCCCGCGCCCCTTAAATGCGCCCCTTCGGGGCGCCTCCTTGCTCGGCCGCGATCAACTCCGGCAGCGCCTCCGCCAGCGCCGCCCGCCACTCCCTCATCGGCTCCAAGCCCGCCTCGCGCCACCGGCCGTGCCCCAGCACGCTGTACGCCGGGCGCGGCGCGGGCCGGACGTAGGCGGCGCTCGTCGTGGCCCGCACCCGCGCCGGGTCCGCGCCCAGCAGCCGGAACGTCTCCCGGGCCAGCTCGCACCAGGTGCCGTGGCCCGCGCTGGTGCCGTGCCAGTACCCGGCGGGCGCGGCACCGGCAAGCGCCGCCTCGCCGAGCCGGACGAGGCGGTCGGCCAGGTCGGCGGTCCAGGTGGGCTGGCCGCGCTGGTCGTCCACGACGTCCAGGTGCTCGCGCGCCGACTCCATGCGGATCATGGTCCGTACGAAGTTGGCGCCGCCCGCCCCGTACAGCCAGGCGGTCCGCACCACATGGCCGGTCCGGGGCAGCAGCGCGCGCACCGCCCGCTCGCCCGCCAGCTTGGTGCGGCCGTACGCGGTGCGCGGGCCGGTCGGGGCGTCCTCCGGGTACGGGGCGGTGGCGTCGCCCGCGAAGACGTAGTCCGTGGACACGTGCAGCAGCACCGACCCGGCGCGGGCGCAGGCGCGCGCCAGATGGGACGCGCCCTCGCCGTTGATCCGCAGCGCCTCGGCCTCACACGTCTCCGCGTCGTCGACGGCCGTCCAGGCGGCGCAGTTGACGACGACGTCCGGGCGGGCGCCGGCCACCGTCGCCGCCACCGCCTCCGCCTCCGTCAGGTCGAGTCCCGAGCGGCCGAGCCCGAGCGCGTCGCGGCCCCCGAGCCGGGCCATCACATCCCGGCCGAGCATCCCGCCCGCGCCCGTGACCAGCCAACTCGGGCTCACAGGGCGGCCTTCGGGCGCAGCGGCTCCCACCAGTCCCGGTGCTCGCGGTACCAGTCGACGGTCTCCGCGAGGCCCTCGGCGAAGTCCTTGCGGGGCGCGTAGCCGAGCTCGGTACGGATCTTGGCGCAGTCGACCGAGTAGCGCCGGTCGTGGCCCTTGCGGTCCTCGACGTACACCACCTTGTCCCAGTCGGCGCCGCACGCCGCGAGCAGCAGTCCGGTCAGCTCCTTGTTGGTGAGTTCGGTGCCGCCGCCGATGTTGTAGACCTCGCCCGCGCGCCCGCCGGTGCGGACCAGCTCGATCGCCCGCACGTGGTCGTCGATGTGCAGCCAGTCGCGGACGTTGAGCCCGTCCCCGTACAGCGGCACCGTGCCGCCGTCCAGCAGCCGGGTGATGAAGAGCGGGATCAGCTTCTCGGGGAACTGGTGGTGCCCGTAGTTGTTGGAGCAGCGCGTCACCCGCACGTCCAGGCCGTGGGTGCGGTGGTGGGAGAGCGCCAGCAGGTCGGCGGAGGCCTTGGTGGCGGCGTACGGGGAGTTGGGGCTGAGCGGGTGCTCCTCCGGCCAGGAGCCCGAGTCGATCGACCCGTACACCTCGTCCGTCGAGATGTGGACGAACGGGCCGAGCCGGTGGCGCAGCGCCGCGTCGAGCAGGGTCTGGGTGCCGAGCACATTGGTCGTCACGAACTCGGCGGCGCCCAGGATCGAGCGGTCGACGTGCGACTCGGCGGCGAAGTGGACCACCTGGTCGTGCTCGCCCATCAGCTTGTCGACGAGCCGGGCGTCGCAGATGTCGCCCTGGACGAAGGCGAATCCGGGGTGGGCGCGCACCTCGTCGAGGCTGGCCGGGCAGCCCGCGTAGGTGAGCTTGTCGAGGACGGTCACCGCGACGTCGCCGGGCCCCGTGGGGCCGAGCAGCGTACGGACGTAGTGCGAGCCGATGAACCCGGCGCCGCCGGTGACAAGGATCCGGTGGGTCATGCGGAGATCTGCACCTTGCTGTGGTCACCGAGGACGAGCCGGTGGGCGGCCGGGGTGGGCGGGGCGGGGGTGATCTCGACGTCACGGCCGATCAGGGACGCCTCGATGCGGCCGACGCCGTGCAGCGACGAGCCGCTCAGCACGATCGAGTACTCGATCTCGCTGTCGGTCACCCGGCAGTTCTCCGCGATCGAGGTGGACGGGCCGATGTAGGAGTTCTCCACGACCGTGCGCGGCCCGATGATCGCCGGGCCCACGATCCGCGAGCCGCGCACGGTGGCGCCCCGGCCGATCCGCACCCGCCCGATGATCTCCGTGGCGTCGTCGACCGAGCCCTCGTGCCCGGGGGTGAGCAGCTCCAGGACCGAGCGGTTGACCTCCAGCATGTCCTCGACGTTGCCGGTGTCCTTCCAGTAGCCGGAGATCACTGTCGAACTGACCTTCAGCCGCCGGTCGATCAGCCACTGCAGGGCGTGCGTGATCTCCAGCTCGCCGCGCGCCGAGGGGGCGATGGCACGGACGGCCTCGTGCACCGCCGGGGTGAAGAGGTAGACGCCGACCAGGGCCAGATCGCTCTTGGGGTGCGACGGCTTCTCCTCCAGGCGCGCCACGCACCCGTCCGTGTCCAGCTCCGCCACGCCGAAGGAGCGCGGGTCGGGCACCTTGGTCAGCAGGATCTGCGCGTCCGGGCGGGCGGCCCGGAACTCGTCGACCAGATCGGTGATCCCGCCGACGACGAAGTTGTCGCCCAGATACATCACGAAGTCCTCCTCGCCGAGGAACTCGCGGGCGATCAGCACCGCGTGGGCCAGCCCCAGCGGCGCGTGCTGCGGGATGTAGGTGACGGTGATGCCGAACCGCGAGCCGTCGCCCACGGCCGCCCGGATCTCCTCGGCCGTGTCCCCGACGATGATCCCGACGTCCGTGATCCCGGCGGCCGCGATCGACTCGAGGCCGTAGAAGAGCACCGGTTTGTTGGCCACCGGCACCAGCTGTTTGGCCGAGGTGTGGGTGATCGGCCGCAGCCGGGTGCCGGCGCCGCCGGAGAGGACGAGTGCTTTCACTGGGGACCACCGGAGTCTGGGAGGCGAGGGACAGGTAGTGAACGAGAGCTGACGCCGGGGATTACGGCTGGTGGTGAACCATACGGGTGATTTCCGGGCGAGTGCATTTGGCCAAGATCCGCAGGCGGAACAACGGCCCCGGGGTGAAAGTGCGTTGATCGCTCCGGTGGATTCGGGCCGGTGGTTGGTACGTTCGACCGCCATGAGCGAACAGTCATTTCGGATGAATCGGTACGTACGGCATGGAAGGCTCATCGTCGGGTCCGTCGCCGCCGTCGGTTTCCTCGCGAAAATGGTGTTCGCCGCCCGTACCCGGGGGCCCGCCGACGTCTTCTTCTTCTGGGCCTTCGCCCAGCACATCGAGAAGGTCGGGCCGGTACGGATCTACGCCCATCCGATGCCGAGATTGCCGGTCTACAACCATCCCCCGCTGGCGGGCTGGATGCTGCTCGGACTCGACCGGATCGCCCGCCTCGGCGTCGAGTTCGGCACACTGATCCGCACCCCCGCCTGCCTCGCGGACTTCGCGGCCGCGCTGCTCGTGTTCGAGATCGTCCGCAGGCGCCGCCCGGTACGGACGGCCATGGCCTGCGGGATCGGGGTGACGCTCTCGCCCGTCCTCATCCCGACGTCCGGCTACCACGGCAACACCGACTCGGTCGCCGTGACGCTGGCGCTCGCCGCCGCCTGGTTGCTCGCGGACCGGCGGGCACCGGTGGCCGCCGGAGTGGTCGCGGCGCTGTCCATCAGCGTCAAGTTCGTGCCGGTGGTGGCGCTGCCCGCGCTGGCGGTGGCGGCCTGGCGCGGCGGGCGGCGGGAGTTCGCGCGCTTCTCGGCGGCGCTGGGCGCGGTGCTGCTGGTGGTGTGGGGGCCGGTGCTGGCGACCGTGCCGGGCGCGCTGCGGGCCAACGTCCTTGAGTACAAGGGCGGCAACTTCCGGCTGTGGGGCATCGTCAAGTTCGCCGAGTGGCTGGGCTTCTCCAACGAGTCGATCGCCGCGCTGCGCGGGCCCGGCCACTTCGTCGTGGTCCTCATCTGCGTGGCGGCGGGCGTCTGGCCCGCGTGGCGCCGCCCGGACCGCGCGCCGCTGGCCGTCGCGATCACGCTGAGCGTGCTGCTGCTGCTCAGCACCGCGTCCGGCGTCCAGTACCTGGCCTGGCCGGTCGCGGCGCTCTTCGCGATCGGCTTCTGGGAGGGCCTTGCGTACAGCGCGCTCGCCGGAATCCTCGCCTCCTGGGTCTACACGATCCAGAAACCCACCCGCTGGAGCTACGACCAGCAGGTCCTGGGCGCATGGGCCTGGGCGGCGCTGCTGGTGGGGATCGCGTCGGGGTACGTGGCGGTGTTCCGGTCGCGCGAGCGGGAGCCTGGCGCGCCGGGCGAGGTGGCGGTGGCGGCTCCTGCGGGAGCCGCGCCGCTGGGAGTGCGGTGATTCGGCTGCGGGCCGTGCTGGATTGCTCGCGCCCGCGCGGCGGAGCCGCACATGTCACAGCCCCGCGCCCCTTGGATGCGGCTGCGCGGCAATCTCGGGGACGGCCCGAAGGGGCGCATTCAGGGGCGCGGGGAACTGCGCGAGAAGCGAGCACGGTCCGCAGACGACCGCCGGGCCCGAAAGGGGCGCGGGGAACTGCGCGACCAGCCCCCACCGGCCCGCAGACAAACACGCGCCCCCTACGGGGCACCGCCGCCACGCCCCCAACCCCGTCAACCCTGGAGACGCACGTGCAGCCGACCCCGACCCGCACCCCCGAAGCCGTCGACCGCTCAGGTCAAAGCCCCCGCATCGGCATCCTCGTAGTCGCCTACAACGCCGAGACCACCCTGGAGAAGACCCTCGACCGCATCCCGGCCGGCTTCCGCTCCCGTATCGAGGAGATCCTCATCCTCGACGACGCCAGCCACGACGGCACCTTCACCGCCGGATGCCGCTGGTCCCAGGCCGAGGGCATGCCCCGTACCGTCGTCATGCGGCACACCAAGAACCTCGGATACGGCGGGAACCAGAAGGCCGGATACGCGCTCGCGGCCGAGCGCGGGCTCGACATCGTCGTCCTGCTGCACGGCGACGGGCAGTACGCCCCCGAGCTCCTCCCCGAAATGGTCGCGCCCATCGAGAGGGGCGAGGCCGACGCCGTGTTCGGCTCGCGCATGATGGACCGGCGCGGAGCGCTGCGCGGCGGAATGCCGCTCTACAAATGGCTGGGGAACCGTATCCTCACCCGTCTGGAGAACGCCCTGCTCGGCTCCCGGCTCACCGAATTCCACTCCGGCTACCGCGCCTACAGCGTCGCCGCCCTGCGCCGCCTCCCCATCGAGCGCAACACCGACGCCTTCGACTTCGACACCCAGATCATCGTCCAGCTCATCGACGCGGGCATGCGGATCCGGGAGATCCCCGTCCCCACCTACTACGGCGACGAGATCTGTTACGTCAACGGCCTCAAGTACGCCAAGGACGTGGTGAAGGACGTCCTCGAATACCGGCTCGCGGTCAAGGGGTTCGGCACCTGCCCGTGGATCCCCAAGCCCGACGGATACGCCTTCAAGGAGGGCGACGGCTCCTCCCACGCCGTCATCCTCGACCGCATGCGCGCCCTGCCGCCGGGCCGCGTCCTGGACCTCGGCTGCTCCGGCGGGCTCTTCGCCGAGCGCCTGGAGGCGCTGGGCCACGAGGTGACCGGCGTCGACTGCGTCGAGGTGCCGGGCGTGCGCGAGAGGTGTACGCGGTTCTTCCGGGCGGACCTGGAGGAGGGGCTGCCCGAGGAGATCGGGCGGGGGTACGACTACGTGGTCGCCGGAGACGTCATCGAGCACCTCTCCCGGCCCGACCGCGTCCTCGCCGCGATCGCCCCCCTCCTGCGCCCGGGCGGCCAGGTGCTGCTGTCGGTGCCGAACTTCAGCCACTGGTACGCCCGGCTGCGGGTCGTCCTCGGTGTGTTCGGGTACGACCGGCGCGGCATCCTCGACGAGACGCATCTGCGCTTCTTCACCCGGGCCAGCCTGCGCCGCACGGTCCAGGGCGCCGGGTACGACATCCTCGGCACGACCTCGACCGGGGCGCCCTTCTGGGCGCTGCTCGGCGGGAACGGCCTGGTGGGGCGCGCGGTGGCGGGGGCGCTTGGCGGACTCTCGCGGCTGCTCGTGCGGCTGCGGCCCACCCTCTTCGGCTATCAGCACATCGTGCTGCTCACTCCGCACGCGGCCGAGACGATCATCGCTGGGGAGCACGTCGATGTACAGGACATCCTCAACCGTCAGTACACCCCCGCCGACCGCGTCGGTGTCTGAGATCCCCGCCGAAGTCCCGGTCAGGAGAAGGATGTTGGACCTGTCCAGCCTCGCCCTGCTGCTCTTCGCGGTGTTCTCCTCGGCGGGCGGCCAGATCATGCTCAAACACGGCATGCGCGCCGCCGCCACCGCCGTGGAGCAGAGCGGCGGCTCGATCGCGCTGCGGGCCGCCACCAGCCCGTGGATCGTGGTCGGCCTGGTCGTCTTCGCCGCCTCGGCCGTCGCCTGGATGTCGACGCTGGCCCGGGTGCCGCTGTCCGTCGCGTACCCCTTCAACGCGCTGGGGTACCTGCTGATCGTGCTGGCCGGCTCGACCGTGCTGCACGAGCGGACGTCGGTGTGGACGTGGGCGGGCTCGCTGCTCGTGGTCGTCGGGCTCGTCACGGTGATGGCCGGGCAGCAGCGCTGACCCGGCGGGCGCCCGGCTGCGGCACAACCGCGCGCCGGGCCGGCTCCACGGGCGGCAGTGCGTCGGCCGGCTCGCCCAGGAACACCGTGCGCACCACGCGTTCGGCGGCGCGCCCGTCGTCGTACGGGCAGAACCGCTCCCGGAAGGCGCCCCGCAGCGCGGCGTTCGCGCTGCTGTCCCAAGCGCCGTCCCGGAAGCAGGAGATGAGCTCGTCCGTGCTGGTGGTGACCGCGCCCGGGGTGTCGCCCGGGCGCCCCGAGAGGAGGTCGAAGCAGACGCCCCGGACCGTGCGGTACACCTCCCAGTCGGGGGCGTGCACGACGATCGGGCGGTCCAGGTTGGCGTAGTCGAACATCACCGACGAGTAGTCCGTGACCAGCGCGTCCGCCGCCAGGCACAGCTCCTCGACGCGGGGGTGCGCCGAGACGTCGAGCAGCCCGGGGTGCTCCGGCAGCCCGGCCGAGCCGTAGAAGTAGTGCGCGCGCACCAGCAGCAGGGTGCCGGGGCCGAGCGCGTCGGCGACGCGGACCAGGTCCAGGGCCGAGGAGAAGCCGCGCTCGTACTCGCGGTGGGTCGGTGCGTACAGGATCGCGCGGCGGCCCGGTGCGATGCCGAGGGAGCGACGGGCGGCGGCGACGGACTCGGGGGTCGCCGTCGCGTACACGTCGTTGCGCGGATAGCCGGACTCCAGGTGCCGCACCGCGCCGGGGTAGACGCGGGACCAGGTCTCGGTGGAGTGCGGGTTGGCGGAGAGGGACCAGTCCCAGCGGTCGACGCGGCGCAGGAACCGGCGGAAGCTGAAGCTCTTGGCGGCGGCCGGGTGGGCGAGCTGGTCCAGGCCCATGCGCTTGAGCGGGGTGCCGTGGTGGGTCTGGAGGTGAAGCTGGCCCGGGCGCTTGACCAGGTGGTCGGGGAAGTTGACGTTGTTGACGAAGTACGTGGCACGGGCCATCACCCGCCAGTACGCGAGGGTGTCCGGCAGCACGAAGGCGTGCCCGTCCGCCGCCTTCGCCTTGCCGACCACCCACACGCCCCTGATGTGCGGGGCGAGTTCGGCGGCCTTGCGGTGGACGGCCGCCGGGTTGCAGCTCACACCCCGGTTCCAGTACGAGGCGTACACCGCGAGCCGGGGGTCGAGCGGGAGGAGGCGCTGGAGGCGGTAGTAGTGCCGGAACACCGCGCTGAGCCCGGACTTGCGCAGGGTGCGGGCGCGGGAGCGCAGCCGGCGGCGGGCCGCGAGAGCTCGGTCGAGGGCGGTCAGCGTCCCGGCCCGGCCCTCCGTGAGCAGGCGCGCGCGCACGCCGGAGCGCCCGCCGCCCGGCCGGTGTCCGGCGGGCCGGTGGGCCCGGCTGAAGGCGGCCACCGCCCGGACGTACGCCCGCCGCCGCCCGCGCGCGCCCGGCCAGGCCTTCAGCAACTCCCGTACGGCCAGGGCGTACAGCGGCTCCCGCAGGACCTCGGCGCCGGGCCGGGCGGCGTCCGCGAGGAGCGTGTCGTACGCGGCGACGACCTCCCGGGGGTCGGTCCGGCGCGCTCCCGGGAGCGGGCGCTGCTGGCGGTGGTCCACGCAGGGGGTGGGGAGGGCCGCCACCGTCCCGGCCGCGATGAGCGAGCCGAGTGCCCACATCGCCTCGGCCCGCGCGCCAGGGTCGAAGCGCGGCGCCGCGTCGCGCCAGAACTCCCGCCGTACCGCCCGGTTCCAGCTCACCGGGGCCACCCCGAGCAGGCCCGGCCGCCCGGCGGCCGTGGTCACCGCGTCCCCGGCCGCACGCAGCATGTCGAGGGAGCGGGTCGGCTCGGGCGTGCCGAGGAAGGGGGTGCGCAGATGCCCGAAGAGCAGGACGTCCGGGTCTCCGGCCGCCTTCAGGCGCGCGTCGATCGCGTCGAGCGCCCCCGGCAGCTGGACCAGGCCCGGCTCCAGGAAGAGCAGATACTCCCCGCGGGCCTGCCCGGCTCCGGCGTCGCGCCGCTCGCCCGCGCTGACCTGGGCCGCCAGGTGGACGGCCCGTACGCGCGGGTCGGCGGCGGCCAGCTCGTCGAGCAGGCGCCCCGAGCCGTCCGCCGAGCCGTCGTCGACCCCGATGACCTCGACGTCGGCGAACGCCTGCCGCAGCACGGATTCCAGGCACTCCCGCAGCAGCCCGCGAGCGTCATGGACGGGGACGACGACGGTGAATCGGGGCAACGGGGACCTCTTTCGGGGCGGGGGCCGGGCCGGGGCAGGGAGCGAAGTTGCCCGGGGGCGGGGTGCGGCGGGTCGGGCGTCAGACCAAGCCCGCCAGTTCCCGCTGGATCGTGGTCGTGGGTAGCGCCGCCGAAGGGGCTGGGCGGCGGTCCTCGGGTGGGACGACCGGGGGGAGGGCGCTCTGGCCCAGGAAGACCCGCCGTACCACCCGCTCCGCCGCGTGCCCGTCGTCGTACGGGCAGAACCGGGCCCGGAACGCGGCCCGCAGCTGGGCCGAGCGGGAGCCGCGCCAGTGGCCGGTGGTGAAGATGTCGATCAGCTCGTCCTCGGTGCGGGCGACCGCGCCCGGCGGGAAGGACCGCAGGTCGAAGTAGGTGCCGCGGGCCGCCTCGTAGGCCTCCCAGTCGTCGGCGTGGATGACGATCGGGCGGTCCAGGTTGGCGTAGTCGAACATCAGGGACGAGTAGTCGGTGACGAGCGCGTCGGCGGCCAGGCACAGCTGCTCGACCGACGGGTGCCCGCTGACGTCGATGACCCGCGGGTGCGTGTCCTCGCCCGCCAGCGGCGCCCCGTACGTGAAGTGGGCGCGGGTGAACAGGACGAACCCGGGGCCGAGCGTGCGGGCCAGGCGCTCCAGGTCGAGCGGGCGGTGCTGGCCGCGCCGGTAGTCGCGGTGGGTCGGCGCGTACAGGACGGCGGTGGCGTCGGCGGGGATGCCCAGGCCGTCGCGGAGCCGGGCCACGTCGGCGGCGCTCGCCGCGTGGAAGACGTCGTTGCGGGGATAGCCGTATTCGAGGGTGGTGTACCCCGAGGGGTAGGTGCGCTCCCAGGTGAGGGTGGAGTGGAGGTTGGCGGAGAGGCTGTAGTCCCACTTGTCGCTGCGGGCGACCAGATGCGCGAAGTCGGTGTCGCGGGCGGCGGCCGGGCGGTCCATCAGGTCCAGGCCCATGGTCTTGAGCGGGGTGCCGTGGTGGGTCTGGAGCAGCACCTGGCCGTCCCGCTTGACCAGCCTGCCGTCGAACTCCACATTGCTGACCAGGTACTTCGCGCGGGCGAGCGCCGTCCAGTACGCGAAGGTGTCGGGCCGTACCTTGCGGGTCGCGGGCGGCACGGTGTGCAGGTGCGCGGGCGCGGCGACCCACGCGGTCCGCACCCGGGGCACCAGCTCCCGCACCTGCGCCTCGATCGCGGCCGGGTTGCAGACGTACCCCCGGCCCCCGTACGCGCTGAAGACCGCCTCGTCCCGCACCGGCAGCCGTCGCTGGACCCGGTAGTGCACGCGGAGCACTCCGGAGCGCAGAGCGCGGCCGAGCGCGCGCAGCGGCCTGCCCGCGCGGGCGCGCAGCGCGCTGAGCGCTCCCAGGCCCAGATACGTGCGGTGGGCGCCGAGCCGGACAAGGCCGTGCCGCACCCGGACGCGCAAGGTGCGCGGGCCACCGCCGGGGGAGCGGTGGCGGCGGTACTGGGCGCGGGCGCGCCGGAAGAACTCGGCGCGGCTGCCGTGCGGCAGCCGCACCCGGGTGGTGAACACGGTGAGGAAGTGGTCGGCCATCTTCCGGAAGATCAGCGGCCGCAGCGGCGCCAGCTCGGGGCGTGCGTCGATGAACGCGAAGACCCGGTCGTACTGGTCGAAGAGGTCGAAGTGGCGGCGGCTGGTGGTGGAGAGGATGCTGCCCTGGCGGCGCTGGCGGTAGTGGACGCAGACCCGGTCGAGCGTGGTGAGCGAATCGGCGGCCATCAGCGCCGGATACGTCCAGGGCGCGTCCTCGTAGAAGCCGGGCGTGAAGCTGAAGCCCTGCTCCTCGATGAACTCGCGCCGGTACGCCTTGTTCCACACCACGCTGAGCAGCTTGAGCAGCCCCGGCCGGTCCGCGAGCCGGAAGGTGGCGGGCCCGGCCTCGGCGAGCTGGGCGGACGACTTGTTGCGGACCTGCTCGCCCGACCAGAACGTCCGTGCGTAGTCGTAGACCAGGACGTCCGGGTCGCCGGTCTCCTTGAGCCGGTCCGCGACGGCCTGGAGGGCGCCCGGGGTGAAGGTGTCGTCGCCGTCGAGGAAGACCACGTAGTCGCCGGTGGCGTGGGCGAGTCCGGCGTTGCGAGCGGGGCCGAGGCCGGTGTTGGCCTCCAGGTGCACGGCGGTGACGCGGCGGTCGCGGGCGGCGTGTTCGTCGATGATCGCGCCGCACGCGTCCGGTGAGCAGTCGTCGACCGCGATCAGTTCCAGATCGTCGTACGACTGACTGAGCACCGAGCCCAGACAGTCGTGGAGATAGGCCTGGACCTTGTACACGGGGACGATCACGCTGAACCGGGGCATGGCCCGTAGAACGGCGCGGGGCGCGAGCGGGTTACGCCGGTGGTGGCAGACGGGGTAAAGCCACGGCGCCCGTTTGACGTGGGCCGCTTGCCCGTTTGGCGTGGGCCGCTTGCCGCTTTGGCGTGGGCCGCTTGCCGGTTTGACGTGGGCTACTTGACGGCGCCCGCCATCACCCCCGACACGAACTGGCGCTGGAAGGCGAAGAAGACGGCCAGCGGGATGACCATCGACACGAAGGCGCCGGGCGCCAGGACGTCGATGTTGTTGCCGAACTGCCGTACCTGCTGCTGGAGGGCGACCGTGATCGGCGGGTGCTTGGAGTCCGCGAAGATCAGCGCGACCAGCATGTCGTTCCAGACCCAGAGGAACTGGAAGATGCCGAGCGAGGCGATCGCCGGACCGCCCAGCGGCAGCACGACCCGGGTGAACAGGCGGACCTCGCCCGCCCCGTCGAGCCGCGCGGCCTCCAGGAGCTCCCGGGGGATCTCCGCGAAGAAGTTCCGCAGCAGGAAGATCGCGAACGGCAGGCCGAAGGCGACGTGGAAGGTGATGACGCCGACCGTCGTCTCGAAGATCCCGATCTTGCCGAAGAGCTTGGCGACCGGTACGAGGGCGACCTGGACGGGGACGACGAGCAGGCTCACCACGACCATGAACCACCAGTCACGGCCGGGGAAGTCCATCCAGGCGAAGGCGTATCCGGCGAACGAGCCGATGACGACGACCAGGACGGTCGCGGGCACGGTGATCACGACGGTGGAGAGGAGCGAGTCGGTGATCGTGCTGTTGTCCAGCAGGGTGGAGTAGTTGTGGAAGGTGAGCTGGGACGGCTCGCTGAAGAGCTTCCACCAGCCGGTGGAGGCGATGTCGGAGGGGCTGCGCAGCGAGGACAGCAGCAGCCCGACGGTCGGCATCAGCCAGAAGAGCCCGACGAGGACGAGGAACACGCGCAGCGCGCCGCCGCCGGCTCGGGCGGCGATCCGGGCGGGCAGGGACTGCTTGGCCTTGACGACCCCCACGACTGTCATCGCCGCGCCTCCCGCCGCATCCGCCGGATGTTGCTGTGCTGTCCCGGGGGGCGACCCCCGGACCCCCGGCAGTGGGCGGTGGTGGCGCTGGTGGTCGTCATCGCCGCGCCTCCCGCCGCATCCGCCGGATATTGCTGTGCTGTCCCGGGGGGCAACCCCCGGACCCCCGGCAGTGGGCGGTGGTGGCGCTGGTCGTCGTCATCGCCGCGCCTCCCGCCGCATCCGCCGGATATTGAAGAGCATCACCGGTACGACCAGGACCAGCAGCAGCACCGCGATCGCGCTGCCCACGCCGAGGTCCGCGTCCGTGCCGAACGAGGAGCGGTAGAGCTGGAGCGCCAGCACATTGGCGTCGTCCTGGCTGGAGCCTGGCGCGATGATGAAGATCAGGTCGAAGATCTTCAGCACGTTGATCATCAGCGTGACGAGGACGACCGCGAGGACGGGCGCGAGCAGCGGCACGGTCACCCGCCGGAAGACCTGCCACTCGTTGGCGCCGTCCACCCGCGCCGCCTCCAGGAGTTCGCGCGGCAGCCCCGCGAGCCCGGCCGCGATGAGGACCATCGCGAACCCGGCCCACATCCAGATGTACGAGCCGATGATGGCGGGGGTGACGAGGGACGGGCCGAGCCAGTTGACGCCGTTGTAGGGCTCGCGGAAGTTGCCGCTGGGCAGCCGCAGTTGGGCGCCGTCGGCCTTGGCGGGCAAGGTGAAGGTGCCGTCCGCGCGAGCGGTGGCACTGGCGACGACCTGCCCCTCCCGGACAGCTTCGATCTTGATGCCCTTGAGGCCGAGCTCCTTGGAGTCGATGGTGTTGGGGGTGCCGCCGCCCCCTTTGCTGAAGTCCAGCCAGGCGGTCCCGGTGATCTTGCCGGGCTCGGCGGCCGGGGCCTTCGCCGCCTTCGCGGACGAGGGCAGCTTGTCGGCGGCGACCCCGACGAGCGGGAGCAGCGCGGGCTGCCCGGCGTGGACGGCGTCCTTGGTCACGAAGGAGCCACCGCCGCCCGGCTTGAGCGGGGCGGCGGGCAGCGGGTGGGCCCGGGGGAAGCCCGCCGACTCGGCGAACGTGTCGTGCACCCCCACCCAGACGGCGTTGGCGACTCCCCGGTCCGGGTCCTGCTCGTACACCAGCCGGAAGATGATCCCCGCGGCGAGCATCGAGATCACCATCGGCATGAAGACGATCAGCTTGAACGCCGTGCCCCAGCGCACCCGTTCGGTCAGTACGGCGAAGATCAGCCCGAGCGCGGTGGCGATGGTCGGGGCGCAGACCACCCAGATCGCGTTGTTCTTGACGGCGGTCAGGATGGTGTCGTCGGTGAAGAGGGTCTTGTAGTTGTCGATCCCGGCGAAGCCGTCGCCCGACTGGTCGAAGAACGAGCGGTAGACGGAGTACCCGATCGGATAGACCACCAGCGCGCCGAGCAGGACGAGCGCGGGCAGCAGGAACCCGGCGGCGAGGTACGCGCGTGTCCCGGTCACGCTCTTACGGACGCGGGGCGCGGGAGGCGAAGGGGGTGGGGGCGAGGCGGGCGAGGGCGCCGGGGCGGCGGTCATGGCGGGCGGCCGTCAGCCCTTGTACGCCGCGGCCGCGTCGGCCTCCAGCTTGGCCTGGGCGCCGGCGACGTCCTTGGGGTTCTTCAGGAAGTCCTGAAGGTCCTTCCACTCGCCGTTGCCCGGCGTCCCGCCGAAGGACTGCGGCGCCTGGTCGGACATGTCGAACCGCACGTCGTCCCCGGCCGCGATCAGCGCCTTGGCGATGTCACGCTGTACGTCGTTGGGGTACGCGGCGAGGTCGACGGCCTTGTTGGGCGAGATGTAACCGCCCGCGGCGGCCCAGACCTTGGCGGCGTCCGGGGAGGCCAGCCAGGTCAGCAGGGCCTGGGCGCCCTTGGTGTCCTTGAGGGCGACGGCGGCGTCCCCGCCGGTGACGACGGGAGCCTTGGCCCCCACGGCGGGGAACGGGAAGACCTTCGCATCGGTCCCGATCTTCGCCGAGGTCTGCGCGATGTTGACGCCGACGAAGTCCCCCTCGAAGACCATCCCGGCCTTGGGCTGGTCGCCGCCGGTGAAGGTCTGGGTGACGGAGGCGGGGAACTCGGTCTGCAGGGCGCCGGTCGCGCCACCGGCGATCAGGTCGGGCTTGCCGAAGAGCTGGCCGAGGGTGGTCAGGGCGTCCTTGACGGACGGGTCGGTCCACTTGATCGTGTGCTTGGCCAGCTGGTCGTACTTCTCGGGCCCCGCCTGGGACAGGTAGATGTTCTCGAACCAGTCGGTGAGGGTCCAGCCGTCGGCGCCGCCGACGGAGACAGGGGTGACGCCGGAGGCGGAGATGGTGTCGGCGGCGCCGAGGAAGTCCTTCCAGGTCTTGGGGACCTGCGCGCCGGCGGAATCGAAGACCTTGGTGTTGTACCAGACGAGGGACTTGTTGGCGGCCTTGAAGTACACGGCGTACTGGGTGCCGTCGACCGCGCCCAGGTCCTGCCAGACCTTGGCGTAGTTCTTGGTGAGCTGCGCCTTGGCCTCCGGCCCGACGGGCTTGACCCACTTCTTCTGCACGGCCTGCTGGATGGCTCCGACCTGCGGCAGCATGGCCACGTCCGGGGGACTGCCACCGGCGATCTTCGTCCCGAGGAAGTTGACGATGGGGTCCTGGGCGGGAACGAAGGTGACGGTCGCGCCGGTGCGGCTCTCGAACTCCTTCAGCACCTTGACGAAGTTGGCCTGCTCCGGCCCGGTCCAGACGGCGGCCACCTCGATCTTCTGCCCGTCGAGCCGGGGCAGGCTGACGGTGTCGCCGCCGGACTTCCCGGACCCGCTCGGGGTCGGCTTCCCGTCGTCCTTCTTGTCGTCCCCGCAAGCGGTGGCGGTGAGCGCGAGGGCCCCGATGATGGCTATCCCGACCAGTTTCCGACCTGTACGCATGAGCATGCCGCCTCCCGCCGCCGAGGTCGTCCCGTCCGGACAGTCCTACGCCGGGTGCGGGGGGCCCGCAATAGCGCGATCGCCACCAACTGGGCGATCGTGATGCGGTCGTGACGTGCCGTCGGCGGCTCGCGGGGGGAGGGGTTTGCGCCCCCTGTGGCGGGGCAGAAGGCTTCGTTCACCGGGTGCGGGTCCGCTTGGGCTGGTCGCGCCTCAGGGGCTGGCTGGCCGGAGCTCGGCGAAGCCCCGGTAACCCACCTGCCCCCACCTCCGGAGGGCAGAGGCGGGGACGGGCCTAAAGGCCCGGTGGGGGCGCCGCGTGGACCACCCGCCCCGCGCGCTCCAACGCACTGGCCAGCAACGCAAGATCCGTAGGGCCGTTCCCCAGCTCACGAACGGGCCGCCGAGCCGGCGGATCCCCCATCCGCTCCCACTCCAGCGGCACCACCGTCGGCCGCAGCGTCGCCGTACGGGGTATCCGCCCCGTCACCCGCCCGCCCTGGAACGGCGTCACCGACCCGTCCGACAAGAACAGCCGTCCCCGCCCCGGCGACGGCTCCTCCGGCGACGGCACGGCCGGCGGCGCGTCGAGCCGCACCACGTTCCGTACCCCCCGGGCCAGCTCCGTGTCCGCCGTACGCTCCGGCCGGGCCGACGTCGCGACCAGGTGCACCCCGAGCCGCTCCCCGTCCCTCGCCACCGCCTCCAGGGCCCGCATCACCGACCCCGCCGCGGGCCGCCCGGGACTGCCGAGCGCGGGCGCGACCAGCGCGTCGAGGTCGTCCACCAGGACGACGAGACGGGTCAGCGGCGGCGGCCCGGCCTCCGTACGCGTACGCCCCAGCGGCCGCAGGCGCAGTGTGCTGGTGGACGACGCGTCCACGTCACCGCTCTGCTCGCCGGGCGCCGGCGGCCGTGGCTGCACCAGCCGACCCGCGACCTCCTCGGCCACCTGCCGCGCGGTCCACTCCGCGAAGCCCAGATCGCCCAGCAGCTCGGCCCGCCGCTTCAGCTCCGCCCCCAGCGCCTGCGCGAACTCCCGCATGCGAACCGGGTCGGAGGCCACCAAGTACGTGGAGACATGGGGGAGTTCGGTACAGGCGCGCAGTCCCTCGCCGCGCTCCCCGCCCGCCCCGTCGACCAGGACGAGCGCCAGCCGGTCCGGCCGCGCCCCGGCCGCGAGCGACGCGGCGACCGCCCGCAGCAGCTCCGTACGCCCGCTGCCCGCCGGTCCCTCGATCAGCAGATGCGGCCCGTCGGAGGCGAGGCCGACGCCGACCGGACCGCGCGGCCCGGTGCCGAGCACCACCGCGCCGTCCGGCGCCGACTCCCAGCGCGCCATCAGAGACGCCGGGGTCGCCCGGGCCAGGCCCAGCTCGTCGAGCAGCCGGGACGAGGGGGGCAGGGCCACCGGCGGCC
This sequence comes from Streptomyces sp. NPDC023838, assembly GCF_040639555.1. Lineage (NCBI taxonomy): Bacteria > Bacillati > Actinomycetota > Actinomycetes > Kitasatosporales > Streptomycetaceae > Streptomyces > Streptomyces sp. NPDC023838. Next base: position 178,598 of record NZ_JBFAAD010000010.1, on the reverse strand, counting down.
GCCCGGGCGCGGCCGTCCCGTCGCCCGCCCGCAGCGGCGCGAGCGCCCGCGCGAAGCGCTCCGCCCACGCCACCGACACCGCGTCCACCACCGCCAGCGTGCCGTGCCCGGCCGGGCGGCCGCCCGCCGTGCGCAGCAGCCGCAGCGCCGTGGCCACGTCCCCGCTGAGCAGCGCCGCCGCCCCGCACTCGCGGAAGGGGAGCGAGACCGCGCACGCCGACTCGTACGTCGCCTCCACCGGTGAGGTCGGCGAGGCGGCCGGTGTCTCGGCGAGGCAGAGCAGATGGATGCCCGCCGCGCCCCCGGCGGACGCGAGCCGGGCCGTCGTCTCGCGCAGCACGGACGAGCCGGGGTCGCCGTCGACGATCACCACCGTGTACGGACCCGAGTAGCGGCGGGTCGCGTCGGCCACGGCCGCCGCGTCGGCGGACGCCCAGCCCGGCCCCAGCGGGCTGTCGTCCAGACGCCGGACCAGCTCGGTCGTACGGGCCGTGGCCTGCTCGCGGTCGTACGCGAGGAGCAGCCGGCAGTCCTGGCCGTGCCCGGGGCGCACATGCGGGAGCCAGCCGAGCCAGCCCCACTCCGCGGTACGGGTCTGGAGGCTGCGGCCGCGCTCCGTACTGATGAGGACGATCTCCAGGTCGGCCGGCGCGTGCAGCGCCGCGAGCTGGGCCACGGCCGCCCTCGCCAGGCCGTTCAGCCGGGGGCGGGGCCCGGCGAGGCCGAGCGAGCCCGCCTCCCGCAGCCCCACGGTGACCGGCACGGCCGCGAGCTCGCCCCGGTCCGCCGTCCCGACCCGGATCGCCAGCTCCTCAGGGTGCCCGGGGCGGCGCTCCCACAGCCGCGGCCCCGGGCCGAGCGCGGTCAGCAGCAGCGCGGCCGGGTCGGGCCAGCGCTCCGGCGCGGGCGGGGCGCCCAGCACCACGGCGACGGTCTCGGCGGCCACCGGTTCGTCCATGGCCTCCCCGCGCCCTCCGGCCAGCCGCCGCGCCCAGGCCCCTATGCCCCCGCGCCGCCGGGACGGCGCCCCGTCGTCCACGCGCGCGTGCTCGACGTCCTCCGGCAGCCGGGTCCCCCGCGGAGGCGTCCCGACCCGCCGACTCGCCCCACCGGGGCCGTACGCCTGACTGCCCGGTCCGGAGTCGTCGGACGGACCGCCAGGCCCAGGGCCGTAAGACTGACCGCCCGGCCCGGGTCCGTAAGGCTGGCCGCCAGGCCCGGCGCCGTAGGACGGACCGCCAGGCCCGGAGCCGTAAGCCTGGCCGCCCGGCCCAGCGTCGTAGGACTGACCGCCCGGCCCGGCACCGTGAGACGGATCGCCCGATCCGGCACCGTGAGACGGACCGCCCGGCCCGGGGCCGTACGGCTGGTCGCCAGGCGCATGCACCCGGCCGGTTCCGCCCTGCTGCCCGGCGTGGCCGCCGTACGTGCCGTACCCACCCTCCGTACGGCCTTGCCCCGCCTGCCCGTACCCCTCGCCCTGCCCGTGGCTCTCGCCCTGTCCGAAACCTTCGTGTCCGCCCTGCCCGTGCGGTCGCGCGCCGCCCTGCGCCGGGTCGGCCGGGCCGTGGCCCCCGGGCGCGGGCGCGCTTCCCGTGCCGTGGGTCGTCGGGCCGTGTCCGGGCGGGCCCGGCTCGCCCGACGCGCGCGGGGACGGCACCCGGGCGGTCTCCGGGCCGTGGCCGACCGGCGCTCCGGTCGGAGCGCCCTCCCCGTACGCCACCGGCCCCGACGGGGGCCGTGGGGGCGAGGCGGCCGGGGTCACCCGGATGTGGCCCTCGCCGTCCGGCGCCGTGGGCAGCGGCTGCGGGGACGGGGCCCCGGTGCTCAGCCGCAGGGCGGACTCCCCGAGGCGCAGCAGCGCGCCCAGCGGCAGACGCACCGAGTGCGGGCCGACCGGGGCGCCGTCCACGCGCGTGCCGTTCGTCGAGCCCAGGTCGGCCACCGAGACCCGGCCGCCCTCGCCGACCGTCACCGCGCAGTGCAGCCGGGACACATCCGGGTCGTCCAGCGGAACGTCCGCGTCCGCCGAGCGGCCGACGCGGATCTGGCCGCCGTGCAGCAGATGGACCCCGCCCGCGTCCGGCCCCGCCACGACGCACAGCCGGGCCGGGACCGCCTCCTCGTGCTCCTCGTACGCGTACGACGACGAGTCGGCCGGGGAGGACAGGGACAGCACCGCCCCGTCCACCAGCGGCGGCTCGCCGAGCACGCGGCGCTGGGGATCGAGCCGCTCGCGGCCCGCGTAGAGCACCACCGCACTGGACACCTCGGAGCCGGACGCGGCCGTGGCGAGGCCCGAGGCGACGGCCGCGAGGGCGGTCCCGGCGGGCGCGGTCACGAGCACGTCGCAGGCGCGCGCCGCAGCGTGGCCGCTGCGCGGCGCGAGGACGGTCAGCCGGATCTGCATCGCCTCGGCGGTCCCTTCTGCGCGGGGGTGCCGGGCACGGAGGGAAAGGCCCTTGTGATTCCCCCCACCAGGCACACATGTCGTGCTGAGGGCATCCTCGCACCTGCCACTGACAACACGCCCGCCCCCCACCTCCAAGTGATCTTGAATGGTCGGCTCTCGACGCAAATGTGGCCGCAAAGTGGCCGGTTGCGCACCTCGGCGCACCTCGACAGAATCGCTCACCCCGCTTCGGTACGGCCGTTCGGCAACCTTCCGTACGACGCGGGCGTCTTCCCTTCGAACACCCCGAGCGTGCGGGCCCGAGCCGCCACGGTCGTCACCACAGCCGTGGTGACAGTGGGCGGCATTACAGTGGGCGGCTCGGGGACACCCGAAACAGACCCGGATTCCAGCCAGACCAGCAGGGAGCGCATGACGTGCGGCCGGTAGGCAGCAAGTACTTGCTCGAGGAGCCGCTCGGACGCGGTGCCACGGGCACCGTCTGGCGCGCCCGCCAGCGTGAGGCGGCGGGCGCCGAGGCGGCCGTGGCCGGCCAGCCCGGCGAGACCGTCGCGATCAAGGTCCTCAAGGAGGAGCTGGCCAACGACGCGGACGTCGTGATGCGGTTCCTGCGCGAGCGCTCGGTGCTGCTGCGCCTGACGCACCCCAACATCGTGCGCACCCGCGACCTCGTCGTGGAGGGCGATCTGCTCGCCCTGGTCATGGACCTGGTCGACGGCCCGGACCTGCACCGCTATCTGCGCGAGAACGGCCCGTTCACCCCGGTCGCCGCCTCCCTGCTCACCGCGCAGATCGCGGACGCGCTCGCCGCCAGCCACGCCGACGGCGTGGTCCACCGCGACCTGAAGCCGGCGAACGTCCTTCTGGACGAGCGCGAGGGTGCCATGCACCCGATGCTCACCGACTTCGGCATCGCGCGCCTCGCGGACTCCCCGGGTCTGACCCGTACGCACGAGTTCGTGGGCACGCCCGCGTACGTGGCGCCGGAGTCCGCCGAGGGCCGCCCACAGACCTCCGCCGTGGACGTCTACGGCGCCGGAATCCTGATGTACGAGCTGGTCACCGGGCGTCCCCCGTTCGCGGGCGGGACCGCTCTCGAGGTGCTGCACCGGCATCTGAGCGAGGAGCCGCGCCGCCCCACCACCGTGCCCGGCCCGCTCTGGACGGTCATCGAGCGCTGTCTGCGCAAGAACCCGGACGAACGGCCGAGCGCCGAGAACCTCGCGCGCGCCCTGCGCGTCGTGGCCGACGGCATCGGGGTGCACTCCAGCCCGGCCCAGGTCGAGGCGGCCGACGGCGTCGGCGCGCTGCTCGCGCCCGACCCCGCCCCCGCGCCCGTCCCCGAGACGCCCGGCGCGGCCGACCCGACGCAGGTGCTGCCGAGCAACGCGGCCTCGTACGGCCAGAACGATCCGAACGCGGCGACCTCGTATCTGCCGAACACGTCCGGAGCGGCGGACCCGACCGCCGTCCTGCCCAGCCGGGGCGCGGCCGACCCGACGGCCGTGATGCCGCCGGTGCCGCAGGGCCAGAACCAGTTCGGCCAGCAGGGCGGCGGCCCCGACCCGCAGCAGCCCGAGCAGCCGCACCCCTGGCAGTCCCAGCTCCAGGCGGCCCGCGACCGCAACGAGCAGACGCAGGTGCAGTACCTGGACCCGGACCAGGACCCGCTGCGCCGCCGCCCGCATCGCAACCAGCAGCCGCCGCAGCACCAGCAGCCCCCGCAGCAGTACGGCCAGCAGCCCCAGCAGTACGGCCAGCCCCAACAGCCCCAACAGCCCCAGCAGCCCCAGCAGTACCGCCAGCCCCAGCAGCCCCAGTACCGCCAGCCTCAGCAGCCGCAGCCGTACGCGCAGCCCCCGCAGCACCAGCAGCACCAACAGCGCCAGCAGTACGCCCCGCCGCAGGCGCCGCAGCAGCCCCAGCAGCCGCAGGCCCCCGCGCCCCGCGAGCCGCGCCGCCGCAGCGCCAACCCGATGCGCATCCCGGGGCTCGGCTGCCTCAAGGGCTGCCTGTTCACCTTGGTGCTGCTCTTCGTGGCGGGCTGGCTCATCTGGGAGCTGACCCCGCTCCAGGACTGGGTGGCCGAGGGCAAGAGCTACTGGCAGGCGCTCGGGGACGCGGCCGACAAGGTGTCGGGCTGGATCGGCAAACTCAGCGGCAACTGAGGCGTGCGCGACGCCGACTTCGTGGATTTGTCGACTTCCAAGGGGTGATTTCGCCCTCGGAAGTGAAGGTTGGCCTCCCGGCCGCGTAGCCTCGGCGTGCACAGCCAGCCGCTGAGGGAGCAGTCTTGGCACGGAATATCGGCAGCCGGTACACCGCCCACCAGATCCTGGGGCGGGGCAGCGCCGGCACGGTGTGGCTAGGCGAGGGGCCGGACGGGCCCGTCGCCATCAAGCTGCTGCGCGAGGACCTCGCCGCCGACCAGGAGCTGGTCGGCCGATTCGTCCAGGAGCGCACCGCGCTGCTCGGCCTCGACCACCCCAATGTCGTGGGCGTGCGCGACCTGGTCGTCGACGGCAACGACCTCGCCCTGGTCATGGACCTGGTGCGGGGTACGGACGTACGCACCCGGCTGGACCGCGAGCGCCGCCTCGCCCCCGAGGCGGCGGTGGCGATCGTCGCGGACGTGGCCGACGGCCTGGCCGCCGCGCACGCGGCCGGAATCGTGCACCGGGACGTCAAGCCCGAGAACATCCTCCTGGACATGCAGGGCCCGCTCGGCCCCGGCGGCTCGCACCCCGCGCTCCTCACCGACTTCGGCGTGGCGAAGCTGATCGACACCCCCCGCCGCACCAAGGCCACCCGCATCATCGGCACGCCCGACTATCTGGCCCCCGAGATCGTCGAGGGCCTGCCGCCCCGGGCGGCGGTGGACATCTACGCCCTGGCCACGGTCCTGTACGAACTCCTGGCGGGCTTCACCCCCTTCGGCGGCGGCCACCCCGGAGCGGTGCTGCGCCGCCACGTCACCGAGACCGTGGTGCCGCTGCCCGGCATCCCCGACGAGCTCTGGCAGCTGGTCGTCCAGTGCCTCGCCAAGGCCCCGGCCTCCCGGCTGCGCGCCTCGGAGCTCTCCGCCCGGCTGCGCGAGCTGCTGCCGCTGGTGGCGGGGATGCCGCCGCTGGACGTGGACGAGCCGGACGCCGAAGAGCCCGACGAGCCGGTGTACGAGGAGCCCGCGTCCCCCTCCGGCAGGCCCCGCAGGGGCGCGGTCCCGCTGGTCCCGGGGGCCCCGCTGGACTCCAACCGCGACACCCACACCAGCATGCGCGTCCCCGCCCCCGACGAACTGGCGGGCGGCCCCCTGGGCACGGCCCGCGCCCCCCGCCCGACGGGCACCCCCCGCCCCGGCTCGGCCCGCCACCGCGCCGACCAGCTCCGCAGACGCCGCCTGATCCTGGGCGCCTCGGCGGTGGCACTGACGGCGGCGGTGGCCGTGGGCGGCTGGCTGGTCGCATCGGGTGGCGACGACGGCAAGGACAAGCCGCCACAGGACTCCAAGCACTCGGCGCCGGTTGTGCCGTAGCGCGACGACCGTTGGAACCGTCGCGCCCCGCTACGGGGGCGCGACGGCTGTCAGGGAACCACGGGCGGGTGCAGTGGGATCGTGTCGGATCCGCCGCCCGGCGGGACTGGTTGGACGACTGTGTTCAGGAATACTTCATAGGGCCACTGCTCAAGTGATTCCGGCTCGGCCCCCGTTCCGGTGACAACCCCGCGAAGGAACCAGCCAGGACCATCGCATCCAAGAAAACGCACCCTCATGAAGGTGCTGGAGCCGTCCTGCATCGTCACGGCTTGGTTCGCCTCGATCTCTATTCCTGCCAGGCCGAGCGTCTCTGACGCCCTGGAGTGACTCGCACGTATTTTGCGGAGCAGGTCGTGGCGGACTGCTCTCCAGGTGGAGTCCTCGGTCCTCCGAAACACCTGCAATTGGAGGGCCGTGCCGTCGAGAACAAGCGTGACGTCTGCGCACCCGCTCGTCGAGTCGCTGGACATGGGCTCGATCTGGATTCCCTCCCGAGAGGGGATCCAGAGTGCTCCCAGGTCAAGATACTCGTCGGCGGGGACGAAAGGCTCGCCCGCATACCAGGGTCCGATGTCGAGACCGCGTCGTGCCGCATCAATTCCGCCGTCGTTTCGTGCGACCTCGTAACAGCCCTCCTCGGCGAGTGCCAGGAATTCATCGACGTCTGGGTCGGTGAGGCCCCGCTCTTCAACGAGAGCAGACAACATTTCTACTATGCCGCGCAAGAGGATGGTTTTTCGTGGGCCGCCAGCCGTGGACGGCGAGGGGTCGGCTCCCGCGAGAAAGCCAATGATCTCCTGGACCTCCAGCGGACCGACTCCCCGGCTGATATGCCGGGACATCGCCGAGGCGATCTGCACGGCATCCTGCCCGTCCTCTTCAGCTCAATCCTGAGGGCCATGACGAGGACTGAGCCAGGAGTGATTTGATTCCGCCCCCTGCGCTGCGCAATAGCCTCACTCTCCGGGCTGATGAACCCGTCCCGGGAAAACTGGGTGAGGATACGCACGGCTTGGTCTTTCATTTCCATAACCCCCGAACTTTTGTCATATTCGGAATCCCGCCATTCCCGTGGCAATCGTAGTGCTGGCGAGGCCGTCAGGAGTGTGATGGCTCACCCGTGGGCGAGATCATCGGCCTTCTTGGGTGCAGCGGAGGATGTGCTCTGTCGTGATTTGCGAAGCTTTCCGCGAGTGGCCGATGTGGCCCTTGCCCCGTTGTCGTCATCGACGGCAGTGCCGTCCGAGCAGCGGCCCTTGTGGCAGGTCGCGGGGTTCGAGCCTCGCGGGTCGAGGGGCCCTTCGTTGATGATTCGGCCCGAGCCATCGCCGTAGGGCGTGCACGTCAACAGCTGGATCTCCGAGCAGGCGGCTTTCACCGTGCGGGACGCCGGGCGGCTGAGTCCGGACGATCGCCACCGCGCAAGGTGCCCCGGAATCCCCTCAGCGGGCTCCGGGGCACGCGCGTCGAGGCGGGGCCGCCCCGCGGGCGGCCCGCCCGGGCCCGCTTGTCGCCGCAGCCGTTACGCTGGACCCGTGGCAGTCGTCGATGTATCCGAAGAGCTGAAGTCCCTCTCCTCGACCATGGGGTCGATCGAGGCCGTCCTGGACCTCGACAAGCTGAGGGCAGATATCGCCGTGCTTGAGGAGCAGGCCGCCGCGCCGTCCCTGTGGGACGATCCGGAGGCCGCCCAGAAGATCACGAGCAAGCTGTCGCACCTCCAGGCCGAGGTCCGCAAGACCGAGACCCTGCGCGGCCGGATCGACGACCTCAGCGTGCTCTTCGAGCTCGCCGAGGAGATGGACGACGCGGACACCCTCGCGGAGGCGGAGGCCGAGCTGGTCTCCGTGCGCAAGGCGCTGGACGAGATGGAGGTCAGGACCCTGCTGTCCGGCGAGTACGCCGAACGCGAGGCTCTGGTCAACATCCGCGCCGAGGCCGGCGGCGTCGACGCCTCCGACTTCGCCGAGCGCCTCCAGCGCATGTACCTGCGCTGGGCCGAGCGCCACGGCTACCCGACCGAGGTGTACGAGACCTCGTACGCGGAGGAAGCCGGCATCAAGTCGACCACCTTCGTCGTCAAGGCGCCGTACGCGTACGGCACGCTCTCCGTCGAGCAGGGCACGCACCGGCTGGTGCGCATCTCGCCGTTCGACAACCAGGGCCGCCGCCAGACCTCCTTCGCGGGCGTCGAGGTGTTGCCGGTCGTCGAGACCAGCGACCACGTCGAGATCGACGAGTCCGAGCTGCGCGTGGACGTGTACCGCGCCTCCGGCCCCGGCGGCCAGGGCGTCAACACCACCGACTCGGCCGTGCGCATCACGCACATCCCGACCGGCATCGTGGTCTCCTGCCAGAACGAACGCTCGCAGATCCAGAACAAGGCCAGCGCCATGAACGTCCTCCAGGCGAAGCTCCTCGAGCGCCGCCGCCAGGAGGAGCAGGCCAGGATGGACGCCCTCAAGGACGGCGGCAGCTCCTGGGGCAACCAGATGCGTTCGTACGTGCTGCACCCGTACCAGATGGTCAAGGACCTGCGCACCGAGTTCGAGGTCGGCAACCCGCAGGCCGTTCTGGACGGCGAGATCGACGGCTTCCTGGAAGCCGGAATTCGCTGGCGCAAGCAGCAGGAGAAGTAACCGACCGGCCTTTTCGGGGCTTTGTTTCGGGGCTTTGTCGACAAGGGAACTGCCGTTCGGTGAGCGGCAGTTCCCTTTTTACGTCACAGTCGCAACCCCGTACGACGGGCAAGTCCCACTAATCCGGGCATTCCGTACGCAACGGCCTTGACGTCATTCTCAGGAGTGCGGAAGGGTGACGCGCGGCATGCGTATTTCCGGGGCGCGTGTGACGGGGGCGACGGAAACGGATCCCCCAGTCCCGCGGCCCCCGGGCGCTGCTCCATGACGATTGAGCTACTGGGGGTAGCAGGCAGATGACCAAAATGACGCGGGTCCGCGTTGCACGGATAGCCGCGGGCGCGGTGATCGCGGCAGGCGCGTCCCTGACCGCCGCGGGAGCGGCCCAGGCCGTGGGTGTCGACGTCAACATCGGCGGCATCAGCGCCAAGGCCGAGGCCAACAAGAGCGGTGTGGACGTCGGCCTCGGCGTCGAGGGCGAGTCGGACGGCGGCACCGGCACGGTCGGTGGCATCGGTGGCGCGGACACCGGCGGTGCGGGCGGTTCGTCCTCCACCGGCGGTTCGTCGACCACTGGTGGTTCCACCGGCGGTTCGTCCTCCACGGGCGGCACCAGCACCACCGGTGAGACGTCCTCGACGGGCGGCAGCTCGTCCAGCGGCGGCACCAGCACCACGGGTGAGACGTCGTCGACCGGTGGCAGCTCGTCCACCGGCGGTTCGACGTCGTCGACCGGCGGCATCGGCGGCGCCGACATCGGCGGTACGGGCGGTTCGTCCTCCACCGGCGGCTCGTCCTCCACGGGCGGTTCCTCGTCCACGGGCGGCAGCTCGTCCACCGGTGGCTCCTCGTCGACGGGCGGTTCCTCGTCCACCGGCGGTTCGTCCTCCACGGGCGGTTCCTCGTCCACCGGTGGCTCGTCGTCCACGGGCGGCTCCAGCACCACGGGCGGTTCCACCTCGTCCGGCGGCACCACCGGCACGGGCGGCACCACGTCCACCGGCGGCACCACGAGCACCGGCGGCACCACCGCCACCGGCGGCAGCTCCACCGGCGGGTCCTCCACGGGCGGCTCCTCCGCCACCGGGGGCTCCACCAGCGCCGGCAGCACCGGCGGCTCCGGCACCTGCACCGTCTCGCTCGACGGTGCCAGCTGCCCGGACAACACCACCCCGGACAGCGGTGGCTCCAAGCCGGTCGAGCAGGGCAAGGCCAAGGACGAGCTCGCCGAGACCGGTGCGGGCGAGACCACGTTCCTGCTGCTCGGCGCCGCGACGATGATCGCCGGTGGCGTCGGCTTCCGGTTCATGCCGCGCCTGGTCGGTGGCCGTAACGTCGCGTAAGCGACACGCACGGTAGTCGACACCTAGGTACCTAGACATATAGGCACATAGGCACAGAGAACGACAGTGGGGCCCGGGGCGCATTGCGCACCCCGGGCCCCACCTGCGTAAAGCCGCCGTGCCTCGTTACACGGTCTGCCCCGTCACACGGTCTGCCCCGTCACACGGTCTGGTGGGCCAGCAACGCCACCGCGGCCACCAGCACCACGAGCAGCGTCACCAGCGCGGCCGGGCTCAGACCGCCCCAGGGCCCTTCCTGCTGCAGCCGCTGGCGGTTGGCCCGGCAGACGGGGCAGCGGCCCTCGCTGACCGGCGCCGCGCAGTTCGCGCACACCAATCGGTCATAGGTCATGCGCTTTCCTCCTCCCGCGCGGCGGAGCCGCCGTATGCACCTACTGCTCCGCTCAACGCTCAGGGAAACGCAACCGTTCCCCCTACCACTGTGCCAGCTGCCGCGCGTTTCGGCGCGCCCCGCCGGATTCTGCCCCCGTGAGGGGGACCGCGGGGCGCCGTCAACGGGACATAAGGCGCATCCCCGGAACATCCTCGGGCGGTGCCTGCACGGCCCAGGCCGGTTCGCGTAGTGTCACGCACACCTATTCCCGGCGACCGTGGTGCACCGTGATCCGATTCGACAACGTCTCCAAGACATATCCCAAGCAGAGCCACCCCGCTCTGCGGGACGTCTCCCTCGACATCGAGAAGGGTGAGTTCGTCTTCCTCGTCGGTTCTTCCGGCTCCGGGAAGTCGACCTTCCTTCGACTCGTCCTGCGCGAGGAGCGCGCCAGCCAAGGGCAGGTGCACGTGCTCGGCAAGGACCTGGCCCGGCTCTCCAACTGGAAGGTGCCGCACATGCGGCGCCAGCTCGGGACCGTCTTCCAGGACTTCCGCCTCCTCCCCAACAAGACCGTGGCCGAGAACGTCGCCTTCGCCCAGGAGGTCATCGGCAAGCCGCGCGGGGAGATCCGGAAGGCCGTGCCCCAGGTGCTCGACCTCGTCGGGCTCGGCGGCAAGGAGGACCGGCGCCCCGGTGAGCTCTCCGGCGGTGAGCAGCAGCGCGTCGCCATCGCGCGGGCCTTCGTCAACCGGCCGATGCTGCTGATCGCGGACGAGCCGACCGGCAACCTGGACCCGCAGACCTCCGTGGGCATCATGAAGCTCCTGGACCGGATCAACCGGACCGGGACGACCGTGATCATGGCGACCCACGACCAGAACATCGTCGACCAGATGCGCAAGCGTGTTATCGAGCTCGAAAAGGGCCGTCTCGTACGTGACCAGGCGCGCGGCGTCTACGGCTACCAGCACTGATGCGCTGAGCATCGAGCTCGGAAGCACGACAAGCACGGAAAGGCTCAACCAGTCGCCATGCGCGCGCAGTTCGTACTCTCGGAGATCGGCGTCGGTCTCCGCCGCAACCTGACCATGACGTTCGCCGTCATCGTCTCCGTGGCCCTGTCCCTGGCCCTGTTCGGCGGTTCGCTGCTGATGCGGGACCAGGTCAACAACATGAAGGGCTACTGGTACGACAAGGTCAACGTCTCGATCTTCCTCTGCAACAAGGCCGACGCCGAGTCCGTCGCCAAGTGCTCCAAGGGCGCCGTCACCGCCCAGCAGAAGAAGGACATCGAGGGCGATCTGAAGAAGCTGGACATCGTCGAGACCGTTACGTACGAGTCCGCGGATCAGGCGTTCAAGCACTACAAGGAGCAGTTCGGCGACTCCCCGATGGCCGGTTCGATCACGCCGGACCAGATGCAGGAGTCGTTCCGGGTCAAGCTCAAGGACCCGGAGAAGTTCAAGGTGGTCGCCACCGCCTTCGCCGGGCGCGACGGCGTGCAGTCCGTCCAGGACCAGAAGGGCATCCTGGAGAACCTGTTCAGCCTGCTCGGCGGCATGAACGTGGCCGCGGTCCTGATCATGGCGGTGATGCTGGTCGTGGCGCTGATGCTGATCGTCAACACGGTCCGCGTCTCCGCGTTCAGCAGACGGCGCGAGACCGGCATCATGCGCCTGGTGGGTGCGTCGAGCTTCTACATCCAGGCGCCGTTCATCATGGAGGCCGCCTTCGCCGGCGTGCTCGGCGGCATCGCCGCCTCCGGCATGCTGATCGTCGGCCGCTACTTCATGATCGACCACGGTCTCGACCTGTCGCACAAGCTGAACCTCATCAACTTCATCGGCTGGGACGCGGTCCTCGCCAAGCTGCCGCTGGTGCTCGCGGCGAGCGTCGTGATGCCCGCCCTCGCCGCGTTCTTCGCGCTGCGCAAGTACCTGAAGGTGTGACGCGGGGTCTTTTCCGTGTGAGATGCGCCCCGGGCGCCGTGGGAGCAACAGCCCCTGCGGCGCCCTCGCGTTGTCCTAGACTCGACGCCATGTCAGGTCCGGACAGCTGTCCCAGGTCCCGCGGAGTACGCCGCGGGGCGACTCTGACATTGGTCTTCGTCTCCGTCCTGGCGACCGCCGCGGTGACCGGATCGCTGCCGCAGGCCGAGGGGCGCCGCGCCCCGCTGCACGTGCTGCCCGCCTCCGCCGCCGAGCCCCGCGACCGCGGTACGGACGTGGCCCGGGCCGCCGCCGAGGCGGTGGCCGACGGCAAGTCGGTGACGCAGGCGGCCGCCGAGGCCGTCAGCCGCAGCGGCGACCGCTGGGGCGCGGTGTACGACCAGAGCGCGTACGAGCAGTTCGAGGACGCCCTCGACGGCCGGTACACGGGCGTGGGCCTGTGGGCCCGGCGCACCGCCGACGGCCGCGTCGAGGTGACCCGCCTCCAGCCCGGCGGCCCGGCCGCCCGCGCCGGGATCAGGGCCGGGGACCGGCTCCGTACGATCGACGGCCGCGCCCTCGACACCCTGCCGGTCACCGAGGTCGTCGCCCTGCTGCGCGGCGACGGGGCCACCCCGGGCAGCAAGGTCGTCCTCGGCCTGGACCGGGCCGGGCGGACCTGGACCGAGTCGCTGCGGCGGGCCGAACTCACCACTGAGACCGTGACGGTGAGCGCGCTGCCCGGCGGCGACGTGATGATCAAGGTGGCGGCCTTCACCAAGGGTTCGGGCGAGCGGGTGCGCAAGGCGGTCCGCTCGGTCCCCGGCGGCGCCGGGGTCCTCCTCGACCTGCGTGGCAACACCGGCGGCCTGGTCACCGAAGCCGCCTCGGCCGCCTCCGCCTTCCTCGACGGCGGCCTGGTCGCCACGTACGACGTGCACGGCCGCCAGCGCGCGCTGTACGCGGACCGGGCCGGCGACACCGCCCGCCCGCTGGTCGTCCTGGTCGACAGCGGCACCATGAGCGCGGCCGAGCTGCTGACCGGCGCCCTGCAGGACCGCGGCCGGGCCGTCACGGTCGGCTCGCGCACCTTCGGCAAGGGCTCGGTGCAGATGCCGACCGCCCTGCCGGACGGCTCGGTGGCCGAGCTGACCGTCGGCCACTACCGCACCCCGGCGGGCCACGGCGTCGACGGGAAGGGCATCACCCCGGACGTACCGGTCACCGACCGGGCCCAGGAGCGGGCCCAAGCAGTATTGAGTGGCCTCGGGGGCCGGTCGTAGTGCGAAAATGGCCGCACTATGGCTAAGGCAAAAGACAAGGACAAGGGCGACGGGCGCAAGCTCGTCGCGCAGAACAAGAAGGCGCGGCACGACTACCACATCATCGACACCTACGAGTGCGGTCTCGTGCTCACCGGTACCGAGGTGAAGTCGCTGCGCCAGGGGCGGGCGTCGCTGGTCGACGGGTTCGTCCAGATCGACGGGGGCGAGGCCTGGCTGCACAACGTCCATGTGCCGGAGTACGCCCAGGGCACCTGGACCAACCACAGCGCGCGGCGCAAGCGGAAGCTGCTGCTGCACCGCGCCGAGATCGACAAGCTGGCGTCGAAGTCGCAGGAGTCGGGCCACACGATCGTGCCCCTCGTCCTGTACTTCAAGGAGGGCCGGGCGAAGATCGAGATCGCGCTGGCGAAGGGCAAGAAGGAGTTCGACAAGCGGCAGACGCTGCGGGAGAAGCAGGACACCCGGGAGACGAACCGGGCGATCGCGGCGGCGCGGCGGCGGCAGCGGGCGTAGCCCGCGCCCTCCACGCCCGGCCCGCCCGTAATACGCTGGCACCCGGCCACGTCAGTCACGTACGATGGGGCCTGCACCTCACAGCGGGTGCGCGATTTGAAAAATCAACATGGGGATGATCGGTTTCGACAGCGGATGTCGAAGCAGGGGAAGCGTGTCGAGGAAGCGGCAATGATCTCGTTAACCATATGTCGCAACCAATAATCGCCAACACCAAGCGCGATTCCTTCGCCCTCGCTGCCTAAGTAGCGACTTGCGAAGTGTCAGCCCGGGGGTGATCCCGACCCGGATCCTGGCATCATCAAGGGATCTAAACTTCTGAGCCCGGTCACGGGGCCCAGAAGGAAATCAAACAGTGACTGAGCCCGTCGGAGACTTGTTCGCGTGATCTCCGGGGCTGAGAAAATCGCAGCGAACTGCACACGGAGAAGCCCTGATTCTGCACCGTTGGACGCGGGTTCGATTCCCGCCATCTCCACGAGACGGATGGGCGGATCCTGCTCGCCGACCGCGCGAGCATGATCCGTCGCGTTCTGCTTCTGGGGGCATGGCCCCCAGACCCCGTCATCCCATGTGAGACGAAGGCCCGGCCGCTACGACAGCGACCGGGCCTTCGTCGTACGCACCCGCGCACCCACGCCTCACGCCCGACGCCGCCCCACCCCCGCCGCGCAAGCCACCAGCGCCGCCCCCGCCGCGCAGACCGGGGCGAGGTACGCCGTCGGGGCGGAGGTGTGGTCGGTCAGCCAGCCGCCCGTGGCGGAGCCCAGGGCTATGCCGCCCAGGATCGCGGTGACCGCCAGGGTCATCCCCTCGTTGAGGCGGCCCTCGGGCGTGACGCGCTGGACCAGGGTCATCCCGGTGACCATGGTCGGCGCGGTCGCCGCGCCCGCGAGCAGCAGGGCCCCGGCCAGGACCGCCAGCGAACCCGTACGGGCCGCCAGCAGCGGCAGGCACATCAGCGCCGTCATCGCGCCGACGCACACCAGCAGCCGCCGGGAGAGAGAACGCGCCGGCCGCACCGAGCCGTAGACCAGCCCGGCCGCACCCGACCCGGCCGCCTGGAGGGCGAGGACCGCGCCGCCCGACGGACCGTGGCCGAGCCCGGACGCGTACGCCAGGGTCACCACCTCCATCGAGCCGAACACCGCGCCCGTGGCGAGGAAGACGGCGAGCAGCGGAGCGAGGCCGGGGGAGCGCAGGGGCGAGCGGGTGGTGGTGCGCGGGGCCACCGGCGGTTCCGTGGAGCGCTGGGCCGAGAAGATCAGCATGCCCGTCATCAGGAGCACCGCGCCCAGCAGCGTGCCCGCCTCCGGGAACAGGGCCGTGCAGAGGAACGCGGCGGCCACCGGGCCGAGCATGAAACACAGCTCGTCCACGGCCTGCTCGAAGGAGTTGGCGGTGTGCAGGACCGCAGGGTCGCCCCGGTGGACGTGCGCCCAGCGCGCCCTGGACATCCCGCCGGTGTTCGGGGTGGTCGCGGTCGCGGCGTACGCGGCGAAGAGCGTCCAGTCCGGCGCGTCGAGGCGTACGCAGAGCAGCAGCGCCAGTGAACCCAGCACCGCGATCGCGGTGGCGGGCATGGCGACCCGGGCCTGGCCGTGGCGGTCGACCAGGCGGGCCGTCCAGGGCGCGACCAGGGCGGTCGCGCCGAGGCCCGTGGCGGTGACGGCTCCGGCGAGGGCGTACGAGCCGCGCGACCCGGCGATCATGATCACGGCGCTCACGCTGAACATGCCCATGGGAAGCCGGGCGACGAGGTTGCCCAGGGTGAAGGCCCGCGCGCCCGGGACGGCGAAGAGGCGACGGTAGGGGGCGGTCCGCACGGCCTTTTCGCGGGCCGCGCGGCGGGGCTCGCGCTCGTACGCGCGCTCGTACGTGCTCTCGTAGCTGCTGTCGTACGTGCTCTCGTACCTGCTCTCGTCCCTGCTGTCGTGCGTGCTCTCGTACCTGCTCTCGTACGAAGCGGGTCCGGCGAGCACCAGGGTCGAACCCGAGACGGTCATCAGTTGCGGCATGCCCCGAGCCTCCCCGGACCGGGGCGCGGGCGTCCAACACCTGATCAGAGGCCATTCACGCACTTCCGTTGTCAACGCCCGTGCGGTTGACTGCCGTCCGTGACCCAGGACATCGACCCCCGGCTGCTGCGCGCGTTCACCGCCGTCGCCGACGAGCTGCACTTCACCCGGGCCGCCGCCCGGCTCTTCGTCGCCCAGCAGGCGCTGAGCCGGGACGTGCGGCGGCTCGAACGCGACCTGGGCACCGAGCTGTTCGTACGGACCACCCGCGCGGTGGAGCTCACCGCCGACGGCGAGCGGCTGCTGCCGTACGCGCGGCGGGTGCTCGCGGCGCACGACGAGCTGCGGGCTGGCTGGGCGGCCGAGGCGCGTCCGCTGCTCGTCGACATCAGCGCCCCGGTCGGCACCGGCCACCGGGTGCTGATGGGGGCCCGCGAGGCGGCGGCCGGGCAGGAGTTCGTGGCGCGCTATCTGAGCGGGCTCACCGGGGCCGCCGCCGACATCCTCGCCGGACGCCTCGACGTCTCCTTCGGCCGGGTCGCCGGGCTCGGCCCGTCGGTCCTCGCCGGTCTCTCGCACCAGCCGGTGCGGTACGAGCGGATGGCGGTGCTGCTCCCCGACGGCCACCGGCTGGCGCGTCTGGAGGAGGTGCCGGTGGACGCGCTCGCGGGCGAGACGCTGTACGCGGCCGCGGGCAATCCGGCCACCGCCGAGTGGACGGATCTGGCCGCGCGGCTCGTCGCGGGGCGGGGTGCGGAACTGGCCGCGCCCTTCCCGGAGATCTCCGGGAAGGACGAGTTCGTCCGGGTGGTGCTGGGGCGCGGCTGGTCGGTGCTGGTCAGCACCGACTTCCTGGAGATACCCGGGATGGTGCTGCGGCCGCTGACCGCTCCCGTACCGCTGTCCCCCGTGTCGCTGGTGTGGCGCAAGGGGCTCAGGCACCCCGGTCTGGAGGTCCTCAGGGAGGTGGCCCGCCGGATGGGAAAGGCCGCCGGGTGGCTCGAATTGCCCCCTGACAGCTGGCTTCCGGAGGCGGATCTGTCTCTCATGTCTCACTGATGCCACTCTGGTGTTCCAGTTGAGGAACAACACTTGGCGTATGAACATGGCTCACAGCAGCGTGCGCTACATTCATTCCCCGGGTGCGGTGTGGTAGTGGGGGTGCGTGGAACGGGTGGGGACCCGGTCCGGAACGCAGTGCCCGCTAGAGGAGTGCGCGCAACCCGCGAATCATCCAGTGGGGAAGTGCGTACGCAAAGTGGACAATTGGCGAAAAGATGCCCCGCAGGGGCGATCCCGGAACCCGTTCGAGGAGCCCCGTAGGCCTCTCGACGACCTCACGATGGAACTGAACGTCGCCGGACGCCTGCCGGGCAACCCCCAGGCACAGGACCGGACTCAGGACGGGACGCAGAACCGGCCCCAGGGCCGGACCCAGGACCAGATCGACACACGGGAACAGACCCAGGTCTGGGCTCAGGTCCCGTTCCAGGCCCAGGTCCCGTCCCAGATCCCCTTCCCGGCGCAGGCTCCCTTCCCGGCTCAGGACCTGGCACAGGCCCCGGTTCCCGCCGGTGACCCCGACGGCCCCGTCTTCGTGGACGAGAGCGGCCGCCGTGGCAAGAACCTGCGCCGGCTCGGCTGGGTCTTCGGCCTGGCATGTACCTGCTATGCCGTAATGCTCGTCGGCAGTCTGCTCGGCGGCAGCTCCCGCGCGCCCTGGCTCGGCATACCCGGGCCCGCCGCCAAGGAGAAGAAGACGGAGACGGTCCAGGTCACCCCGGCTCCCGCCGAGTCCCGCACCCCCCACCCCGGCACCAAGCCCGGCGTCCCCGCCAAGGACAAGGTGCGCCCCTCGGCCGGCGGCTCCGGGCGAGCCAAGGCCACCGGCACCCCCAAGCCGGGCAAGTCCCACCACCCCGCCAAGCCCACCAACGCCTCCCCGCACCCCGGCACCTCGCAGACCGCGAAGCCGACCACCGGCGGCCACTCGGCGGGCCCCGGCCTCCCCACCGGTTCGTCCGGCAGCCCGACGGGCCTGTCGACGAAGCCGACTCCGCACTCTGGAGCCAGTACGTGAAAGCCCCTCGCCGTACGATTCGTCGTACGACTTCCGCCTCGACCGCTCGTCAGCCGAGACGCCGCAGACTGCCGATGCGCTATCTGCTGCCCCTGCTCTTCCTCGTCGCCCTCTTCGCGATGCTGATGCTGCGCGGGTACGTCCACAACGAGATACTCGCCGACCACCGCATCCGCCCGGACGCGTCCACCGACACCGTGCCCGAGCACATCCTGGACGGCGGCCCGGTCATCGACGCGCGGGGCACGGGCAAGCCCACGAGCCTCGACATCCCCAAGCACAAACTGGTGCTCACCTTCGACGACGGCCCGGACCCCACCTGGACCCCGAAGGTGCTCGACCAGCTGAAGAAGTACCACGCGCACGGCGTCTTCTTCGTCACCGGAGCAAACGCCGCCCGCTACCCCGACCTGGTCAAGCGGATGGTCGACGAGGGCCACGAGGTCGGGCTGCACACCTTCAACCACCCCGACCTCTCCTACCAGTCGCACGCCCGCATCGACTGGGAGCTCGCGCAGAACCAGCTGGCCCTCGAAGGCGCCGCCGGTATCCGCACCTCCCTCTTCCGGCCGCCGTACTCGTCGTTCGCGGACGCGATCGACGACCAGAACTGGCCGGTGATCAAGTACGTGGGCAGCCGCGGGTACATCACCGCGCTGGACTCCACGGACAGTGAGGACTGGCAGCGCCCCGGCATCAAGACGATCGTCAAGAACGCCACGCCCAAGCACGGCAAGGGCGCCATCGTCCTGATGCACGACTCGGGTGGCGACCGCTCGCAGACCGTGGAGGCGCTCGACACCTTCCTGCCCGAGCTCCAGGGCAAGGGCTACACGTTCGTGAATCTGACCGAGGCCCTGAACGCGCCCAGCGCGCACACCCCGGTCTCCGGCATGGACCTGTGGAAGGGCAAGGCGTTCGTCTTCGCCGTCCAGGTCTCCGAGCACACCACCGACGTCCTGGTGGGCGGGCTCGCCGTGATCGGCGTGCTGGTCTTCGCCCGGTTCGGGCTGATGCTGATCCTGTCGTTCCTGCACGCGCGCAAGGTGCGGGCGCGCGGGTTCCGCTGGGGCCCCGAGGTCACCGAGCCGGTCTCGGT
This sequence comes from Streptomyces sp. NPDC023838, assembly GCF_040639555.1. Lineage (NCBI taxonomy): Bacteria > Bacillati > Actinomycetota > Actinomycetes > Kitasatosporales > Streptomycetaceae > Streptomyces > Streptomyces sp. NPDC023838. The sequence goes on along the minus strand of NZ_JBFAAD010000010.1, from coordinate 159,407 downwards.
GATCGTCCCCGCGTACAACGAGCGCGAGTGCATCGCCAACACCGTGCGCTCGCTGATGGCCAGCGACCACCCCATCGAGGTGCTCGTCGTCGACGACGGCTCCAACGACGGCACCGCGGACATCGTCGAGGCGATGCGGCTGCCGAACGTCCGGGTGATCCGGCAGGTCAACGGCGGCAAGCCGTCCGCGCTCAACAACGGCATCAGGCACGCCCGTTACGACATCGTCGTGATGATGGACGGCGACACGGTCTTCGAGCGGTCGACGGTACGCGAGCTGGTGCAGCCGTTCGGCGACGCGCGGGTCGGCGCGGTCGCGGGCAACGCCAAGGTGGGCAACCGCGACTCGCTCATCGGCGCCTGGCAGCACATCGAGTACGTGATGGGCTTCAACCTGGACCGCCGGATGTACGACGTGCTGGGCTGCATGCCGACCATTCCGGGCGCGGTCGGCGCCTTCCGGCGCACCGCGCTGGAGCGGGTCGGCGGCATCAGCGAGGACACCCTCGCCGAGGACACCGACGTCACCATGGCGATGCACCGCGACGGCTGGCGGGTCGTGTACGCGGAGAACGCGCGGGCCTGGACCGAGGCACCGGAGTCCGTACAGCAGCTCTGGTCGCAGCGCTACCGCTGGTCGTACGGCACGATGCAGGCGATCTGGAAGCACCGCCGCGCGGTCTTCGAGCGAGGCCCGTCGGGCCGCTTCGGCCGCGTGGGCCTGCCCCTGGTCTCGCTGTTCATGGTCCTGGCCCCGCTGCTGGCCCCCCTGATCGACGTCTTCCTCCTCTACGGCCTGCTCTTCGGCCCGACGGAGAAGACGGTGCTGGCGTGGCTGGGCGTACTGGCGATCCAACTGGTGTGCGCGGCCTACGCGTTCCGCCTGGACCGCGAACGCCTCACCCACCTGATCTCGCTGCCCCTTCAGCAGATCCTGTACCGCCAGCTGATGTACGTGGTGCTCCTGCAGTCCTGGATCACGGCCCTCACGGGTGGCCGGCTGCGGTGGCAGAAGCTACGGCGGACGGGCGTCGTGGAGGCGCCGGGAGGCATCCCCACGCAGCGCGGCAGCAAGGAGAACATCGACCGGAGGCCCGTCGCATGACCACCACCGAGCCCACGGGCGCCTGGCCACAGCCGGGACCGAACGCCTCCGGCGGCGCCTGGCCGCAGCCGGGACCGAACGCGCCCGGCGGCGCTTGGCCGCAGCAGGCGCCGAGCGACCCCAGCGGCGCCGCCTGGCCGCAGCCGGGGCCGACCGAGCCGGCGGGTGTACGGCCGCAGCCCGGTCCCACCGAGCCGACGGGTGCAGGGCCGCAGCCCGGTCCCACCGAGCCGACGGGTCGGGGGTCGCAGCCGGGGCCGTACGAGCCGACGGGTGCACGGGCGCAGCCGGGCTCGTACGACGCCGAGGCACCGGGGGAGGAGGCCCGCTACCTGTCGCCGCCCGCGGCGGTTCTGCGCCACCAGGCGGAGGCCGCCCCCGCGCCGCGCGCGCCCGGCCGGGACCGCTACTTCGACCTGCTCAGGGCCCTGGCCCTGTTCCGTGTCGTCCTCTACCACCTGATGGGCTGGGCCTGGCTGCCGCTGGCCTTCCCCTCCATGGGCGTGATGTTCGCGCTCGCCGGCAACCTCATGGGCCGTTCCCTCAAGCGCCCGGCCCCGCAGGTCATCCGCAGCCGGATGCGGCGCCTGCTGCCGCCGATGTGGCTGCTGGGCGCGATCGGCGTCACCGGCATGATCGCCCAGGGCTGGGGCCCGGACGCGGACGGCCATCCGGGCTGGTGGTGGACCCACCTCCTCTTCTGGATCGTCCCGCTGAGCGACCCGCCGTTCGCGGCGGACCTCCCCGGCGTCCACGGCTTCCTGGACGGCTCCTGGGCGGGCAACGTCGCCGAGCCGCTCTGGTACCTGCGGGCCTACCTCTGGTACGTCCTGCTGTCGCCGCTGATCCTGCGGTATCTGCGCAAGGTGCCGTGGACGACGATCCTGACGCCGCTGGTGCTCTCGGCCGTCCTGACGTACGGCAGCTTCGACCTTCCGGAGCGGATCGACTCCACAATCACCGACTTCTCCACGTTCGGCGCGTGCTGGGTCCTGGGCATGGCCCACCAGGAGGGCGTCCTGAGCCGCGTTCCGCGCTACATCGTTCCCGCGGTGGCCCCGTTCATCCTCGGCGTCGGCCTCTGGTGGGCCATGCGGAACGGCTTCGGGGGCGAGAACGAACTGGACGGCATCCCGCTCGCCCAGGCGCTCTGGTCGTTCGGCGCGGTCCTGCTGCTGCTCCACTTCAGCCCGTCGTGGTCGCAGTGGCCGCCGAAGCTGCGCCGCTGGGACCGGCTGATCACCCTGCTCAACTCGCGCGCGGTGACGGTCTACCTCTGGCACAACGTGTGCATCCTGGCCGCGGCGACGATGTGGGACCAGCTGTGGGGCGTCGGCAACCTGGGCGAGAGCGTCTCCTGGCTCCTGGACAGCCCCTGGCCGGTGCTCGCCTTCACCTGGGCACTGATCGGCCTGTGCGTCCTGAGCTTCGGCTGGATCGAGGACGTGGCCGCCAAGCGCAGCCCCAGACTGTGGCCGGACGGCAGGTCCGCAGGGGCGAAGCGCTGAGCGCGTGAGGAACACGAGGAGGGGCCCGGACGACACGTCGTCCGGGCCCCTCCTCGCACGTTCAGCGACGGCGAGCTTCGACAGCGGTGGATCGTCCTCAGCCCCCTGTGCGACTGCGGACTCCCCGGGTTCCGCCACCCCCACCTCCCCGGCAAGAGTTGCCGCGGCATCCACGCGGCGGGCCTCACCGCACGGCACCCCGTCCCGTGAACACAAGGTTGCCCGCCGGTCACGCGGCGGCACGGGGGTGAAATGCGGCCTGCCTACCGTCGGTGTCCGGAAACAGTCAGCAAACAGGCAGCAGGGCCCGTCGATCGGGGAGGCGTCAATGAGCGGCCGTTGGATCGAGGAGTGGGATCCCGAGGACGAGGTGTTCTGGGAGCGGACCGGGGAGCGGATCGCCCGGCGGAACCTGTGGTTCTCCGTGTTCTCGGAGCACATCGGGTTCTCCATCTGGACCATGTGGTCGGTGATGGTCCTCTTCATGGGGCCCGCCTACCACGTGGACCCCGCAGGGAAGTTCTTTCTGATCTCCACCGCCACCGCCGTCGGAGCGGTCGTGCGCATCCCGTACACCTTCGCCGTCGCCCGCTTCGGTGGCCGGAACTGGACCATCTTCAGCGCGCTGTCGCTGCTGGTGCCCGCGGCCGCCGCGTACGCCGTGATGGAGCCCGGGACCTCATACACCACCTTCATGCTCGTGGCCGCCCTCGCCGGTATCGGGGGTGGGAACTTCGCCTCGTCCATGACCAACATCAACTCCTTCTTCCCGTTGCGGAAGAAGGGGTGGGCGCTCGGGCTGAACGCCGGGGGCGGGAACATCGGGGTGCCCGTCGTGCAGCTCGTCGGGCTGCTCGTCATCGGGACCGCCGGCGCCACCCACCCGCGCATCGTGCTCGGCGTGTACGTGCCGCTCATCGTCGTCGCCGCCCTCGGTGCCGCGTTGAAGATGGACAACCTCGCGCCCGTGAAGAACGACACGGGGGCCGCCCTCGAAGCCGTGCGCGACCGGCATACGTGGATCATGGCTCTGCTGTACGTCGGGACCTTCGGGTCGTTCATCGGGTACAGCTTCGCCTTCGGCCTCGTGCTCCAGACGCAGTTCGGGCGCACCCCGCTCCAGGCCGCCTCGCTCACCTTCATCGGGCCGCTGCTCGGGTCGCTGATCCGGCCCGTCGGCGGGGCCTTCGCCGACCGGTTCGGGGGCGCGCGGATCACCCTGTGGGCCTTCGCCGCGATGTCGGCCGCGACCGGGGTGGTGATCTTTGCTTCCGTACAGAAGTCGCTCGGTGTCTTCCTCGTCGGGTTCATCTCCCTCTTCGTCCTCAGCGGGCTCGGCAACGGCTCCACCTACAAGATGATTCCGGCGATCTTCCAGGCCACCGCCGTCTCCAAGGGGATGGAGGGGGAGACCGCGGCCGCGTACGGGCGGCGGCTCTCCGGGGCCGCCATGGGGCTCATCGGCGCCGTCGGCGCGCTCGGCGGGCTCGGGATCAACCTCGCCTTCCGCCAGTCGTTCCTGAGCAACGGCACCGGGACCGCGGCCTTCGTCTCCTTCCTCGCCTTCTACGCGGCCTGTTTCACGGCGACTTGGGCCGTATACCTTCGCCGTCCGGCCCGCGCGGCCGCACCGTCCGAGCCCGTATACGCCGAGGTCTGACGAGGTCTAATAGGACTCAGGGAGCGCGCCGCGGCCGTCCTCGCCGTAACACCGGGGACACGCGGGCGAACCGGGCCTGTCACGCGGGGTTGACAGGCTCGGTACGAACCGCCGCACCACCCCGGTTGGAGAGCCATGGTCGACACACAGCACGGACCCCTCGCCGGGTTCACGGTCGGAGTCACCGCCGCCCGCCGCGCCGAAGAGCTGGGGGCGCTCCTGCAGCGGCGCGGCGCCGCCGTGGTGCACGGGCCCGCCCTGCGGATCGTGCCGCTCGCCAACGACAGCGAGCTGCTCTCGGCCACCAAGGAGCTGATCGACGAGCCGCCGCACATCGTCGTCGCCACCACCGCGATCGGCTTCAGGGGGTGGGTGGAGGCCGCCGACGGGTGGGGGCTCGGCGAGGCGCTGCTCGCCCGGCTCGGCGCCACCGACCTGCTCGCGCGGGGGCCGAAGGCCAAGGGCGCGATACGGGCGGCGGGGCTCACCGAGAAGTGGTCGCCCTCGTCCGACTCGATGGCCGAGGTCCTCGACCGGCTCCTGGAGCAGGGCGTGGAGGGCCGCCGGATAGCCGTCCAGCTGCACGGCGAACCGCTGCCCGGCTTCGTGGAGGCGCTACGGGCCGGCGGCGCCCAGGTCGTCGGCGTGCCCGTCTACCGGTGGCTGCCGCCCGAGGACCTCGGCCCGCTCGACCGGCTGCTCGACCTCGCCGTCAGCCGCGGGGTCGACGCGCTCACCTTCACCAGCGCGCCCGCCGCCGCGTCCCTGTTCTCCCGGGCCGAGGAGCGCGGGCTGCTCGCCGAGCTGCTGCGGGCGCTCGACCGGGACGTGCTGGCCGCCTGCGTCGGGCCGGTCACCGCGCTGCCGCTGCAGGCGCGCGGGATCAAGACGGTGGCGCCCGAGCGGTTCCGGCTCGGGCCGCTGGTCCAGCTGCTCTGCTGCGAGCTGCCCGCCCGGGCGAGGGCCCTGCCGATCGCCGGGCGCCGGGTGGAGATCCGCGGCCACGCGGTCCTGGTCGACGGCGAGCTGCGGCCCGTCCCGCCCGCCGGGATGTCGCTCCTGCGCACCCTGGCCGCCCGCCCGGGCTGGGTGGTCTCCCGCGCCGACCTGCTGCGGGCCCTGCCGGGCTCGGGCACCGACGAGCACGCCGTGGAGACGGCGATGACCCGGCTGCGTACCGCGCTGGGCGCCCCCAAGCTCATCCAGACCGTGGTCAAGCGCGGCTACCGGCTGGCGCTGGACCCGGCGGCGGACGCCAAGTACGCGGACGGCTGAGGGAGGGACGGCCGAGGGGGCCGCTCCCGGTCGGCGCGACCCGTCCGGCCGCGCCCGGCAGGAGGGGCGGGCACCTCCCCGGCCGGGGCCCTCTCCGGGACCCGTCCGGCCGCGCCCCGCGGGAGGGGCGGGCATCCCCCGGCCGGGGCTCTCCGCGACCCGTCCGGCCGCGCCCGGCCGGAGGGCTTCCGGCGTCGCCCCCGGGCAGGCACTCTGGAGGCACGGCACTCACCGGTAACCCCCAAGGCGGTGGCGCATGTTGCGGTTCGACTCCGGGCGGATCTGTCTGGATCTGGTGGCGACCGGGGCGTACGACAGCGATCAGCTCGACAGTGCGGGGCGGCTCGGCCAGTGGCTCGTCGGCGCCGGTCTCGTGCCGGCCGGCACCCCGCTCCCGGGGGCCGACAGCGCATGGCTGGCCCGGTTCGCCGAACTGCGCGACCACATCGGCCAGTTGGTCCAGGCCGAGCTCGGCGGGCGGGGCGGCGCGGCCGCCGCCGCCCTGGAGCGGGTCAATGCCCTGGCCGCCGCCGCACCCCCGGGCGTACGTGCGATCCGCGGCGCCGACGGACGGCTGGTGCGCACCCTCAGCGGCACCCCCGACTGCACCGCGCTGCTCGCCGTGGTCGCCCGGGACGCGGTGGAGCTGCTCACCGACCCGCAGGACCGGTCTCGGCTGCGCCAGTGCGAGGGCGACAACTGCTTCCGGCTGTACCTGGACACCTCGCGCGGGCGGCGCCGCCGCTGGTGCTCCAGCGAAGTGTGCGGCAACCGGGAGCGGGTGGCCCGCCACCGGCGGCGTACGGCGGCCGCGGCCCTGTGAAAGCGCTGGATGCGCGCAGGCCACTCCCGTAAACGAAAAATCTCGCTCCGATTTTGAATGGTTGCGGACGACCGTCCGTATGGAGGGGTGAGCCGGTACGCGACCCGCGCGCCGGCAGGGTCTCGACCGGGAGGTTCTGGTGCGCAAGGATGCCGCCGTGGCCGATGACCGTCCGCAAGGCGCCCGGCACCGCTCCGTTCCCGACGAGGAGCTGATGCGGGCGCTCTACCGCGAACACGCGGGCCCGCTGCTCGCGTATGTGCTCCGTCTCGTCGCCGGCGACCGCCAGCGGGCCGAGGACGTCGTGCAGGAGACGCTCATCCGTGCCTGGAAGAACGCCGGTCAGCTCAACAGAGCGACCGGTTCGGTCCGCCCCTGGCTGGTGACGGTCGCACGGCGCATCGTCATCGACGGCCACCGCAGCCGGCAGGCCCGGCCGCAGGAGGTCGATCCGTCGCCGCTGGAGGTCATGCCCGCGGAGGACGAGATCGACAAGGCGCTGTGGCTGATGACGCTCTCGGACGCGCTCGACGACCTGACACCCGCACATCGCGAGGCGCTGGTCGAGACGTACTTCAAAGGACGTACGGTCAATGAAGCGGCCGAGGTGCTGGGTGTGCCGAGCGGGACCGTCAGGTCCCGTGTCTTCTACGCCCTGCGCTCCATGAAACTCGCGTTGGAGGAACGGGGGGTGACGGCATGACCACGCCGGAGTACCAGTCCGAGCACGAGGCGGTCGCGGCGTACGCGCTCGGCATCCTCGACGACGCCGAGGCCACCGCCTTCGAGGCCCATCTGGCGGGCTGCGACCTGTGCGCGACCGAGCTCGACCGGCTCGGCGGCATGGAGCCCCTGCTCGCCACGCTCAAGGAGTTCCCCGGCCCCGCCGACCGTCCGCTGCGCCCGGCCCCGCCGAGCATGAGCGAGCGGCTCATCGACGAGGTGGCGGCGCAGCGCGCCCGGCGCAGGCGCCGCACCACGTACCTGGTGGCGGCCGCCGCCGCGCTGATCATCGGCGGTCCGGCGGTCGCCGTGGTGGCCACGTCCGGCGACAGCGGCACGCACCAGAGCGCCACCGTCGAGCCGCACCCCACCAGCCCCGCCGAGGACGCCTTCTTCAACCACATGAGCCAGAAGGTGGCGGCGACCGACGCGACGACCGGCGTCAGCGCGACCGTCGGCACCGAGAAGAAGGGCTGGGGCACCCACACCGTCCTGGAGCTGAAGAACGTGAAGGGCCCGCTGAAGTGCAGCCTCATCGCGGTCGGCAAGGACGGCGAGCAGGAGACGGTGACCACCTGGGCGGTGCCCACCTGGGGGTACGGGATCAAGGACAGCCCGCACAAGGGCTCGGAGTACCCGTTGTACGTGCACGGCGGTACCGCCATGAACCGGGACCAGATTGACCATTTCGAGGTCAGGACCCTGGACGGCAAGGCGCTGGTGGACGTTCCGGCCTAACCGGCCGGTGATCTGTGACCGATCACCGGCCGGTCACCGCCTGACAGACCCGCCCCCTTGGCGTACGGTTGACGGCTGCCCAATGCACGTCAGAAGGGGGCCTCGGTGGCCGCGCAGGAAGCCGCTGTCGACTCGGTCAGAAACCGTGAGATCGGAGTCGAACAGGAACACCTGGACAAGGTGTACCGCCGCCTCGAGGAGAAGATCCACGAGGCGGAGTTCCTGATGAACGACGCCGCCCAGCGCGGCCAGGTGGGAACGCCCGGAGCGCTGGCCGAGAGGGACGCCCAGGTCTTCCGGGCCGGCGTCCATCTCAACCGCCTCAACAACGAATTCGAGGACTTCCTCTTCGGCCGGATCGACCTACTGCTCGGCAAGGACGGCCAGAAGGGACCGGACGGGGCCTACACGGCCGTGGAGCCCGCCGAGGGGGCCGTGCGCGAGGACGAGGGCGGCAAGTACGCCGAGATCGCCGAGACGCTGCACATCGGCCGTATCGGCGTCCTCGACTCGGACTACGCGCCGCTGGTCATCGACTGGCGCGCGCCCGCCGCCGCGCCGTTCTACCGCTCCACGCCGGTCGACCCGGGCCGGGTGGTGCGCCGCCGCGTCATCCGCTCCAAGGGCCGCAAGGTGCTCGGGGTCGAGGACGACCTGATGCGCCCGGAGCTGACCGCGACGCTGGACGGCGCCGAGCTGCCGGTGATCGGCGACGGCGCCCTGATGGCGGCCCTCGGCCAGGCCCGCAGCCACACCATGCGGGACATCGTGGCGTCCATCCAGGCCGAGCAGGACCTGGTGATCCGGGCGCCCGCCGCGTCCGTCACCTACGTGGAGGGCGGCCCCGGCACCGGCAAGACCGCAGTCGCGCTGCACCGCGCGGCGTACCTGCTCTACCAGGACCGTCGCCGGTACGCGGGCGGCATCCTGATCGTCTCGCCGACCCCGCTGCTCGTGGCGTACACCGAAGGCGTCCTGCCCTCGCTCGGCGAGGAGGGCCAGGTGGCGATCCGCGCGGTCGGCAACCTGGTCGACGGCGCCGAGGCCACCGCGTACGACGAGCCGGCGGTGGCCCGGATCAAGGGTTCCTCCCGGATGCTCCAGGTGCTGCGCAAGGCGGCGCGCGGGGCCCTGGAGACGGCGGACCCGGCCCGCGCCAGGACCCGGCGGGGCAACCCGGCGCGGAGCGGCGCGGCCCAGGACACCGGCCAGCTCTCCTTCGGCCAGGAGGACGAGCAGGCCGAGGCGGCCGAGCAGGCCGCGGTGACCCCCACCCGGCTGCGCGTCGTCGCCTTCGGCCGGCGCGTCGAGCTGGAGGCCGAGGAGCTGCGGCGGATCCGGCACAACGTGCTGAGCGGGACCGCCCCGGTCAACCTGCTGCGCCCGCGCGCCCGCAAGCTGCTCCTGGACGCCCTGTGGAGCAGATCGGGCTCGGCCGGGCGGCACACCGACCCGGAGCTCGCCGCCGAGCTGCGTTCCTCGTTCGACGACGACATCACCTCCGAGGACAGCTTCATCGCGTTCCTGGACGCCTGGTGGCCCGAGCTCACCCCGCGCGGGGTGCTCGCGGCGATGGGCGACGAGCGGCGCCTGGGCCGCTGGGCGCGGCGCGTCCTGACGCCCGGCGAGACCCGGCGGCTGGCCCGTTCGCTCTCCCGGCTCGACGCGAGCGGCCAGGGGCCGCTGTCGGTGCACGACGTGGCGCTCCTGGACGAGCTCCAGACGCTGCTGGGCACCCCGGCCAGGCCCAGGAAGAAGCGCGAGTACGACCCGCTGGACGCGCTCACCGGCCTTGAGGAGCTGATGCCGCAGCGCGAGGAGACCCAGCGCGAGCGCGCGGAGCGGCTGGCGCAGGAGCGCACCGAGTACGCGCACGTCATCGTCGACGAGGCGCAGGACCTCACACCGATGCAGTGGCGCATGGTCGGCCGCCGCGGCCGCACGGCCACCTGGACGGTCGTCGGGGACCCGGCCCAGTCGTCCTGGTCGGACCCGGACGAGGCGGCCGCCGCGCGCGACGAGGCGCTGGGCTCACGCCCCCGGCGCCGCTTCGAGCTGACCGTGAACTACCGCAACCCGGCCGAGATCGCCGAACTGGCCGCCCGGGTGCTGACGTTGGCGATGCCGGGCATGAAGTCCCCGGCGGCGGTGCGCTCGACGGGCGTCGAGCCCCGCTTCACCGTCGTACGGGAGGACCTGGCCGAGTCCGTACGGGAGGAGGCGGCCCGCCTCCTCGACCAGGTCGACGGCACGGTCGGCGTGGTCGTCGCCATGCGGCGGCGCGAGCAGGCGGCGCGCTGGCTGGCCGGTCTGGGCGAGCGCGTGGTGGCGCTCGGCAGCCTGGAGGCGAAGGGGCTGGAGTACGACGCGACGGTGGTGGTCTCCCCGGCGGAGATCGCGGACGAGTCGCCCGCCGGACTGCGCGTGCTGTACGTGGCGCTCACCCGGGCGACCCAGCAGCTCACCGTGGTCTCCGGCGAGCGCGACGAGCCGGATGCGGACGGGGTGCCCGACCTGCTGCGGGACTGAGCGCCGGGACCACGGCAAAAATACGCCGGAGTCAACTCGCGATGCGTGAATCACTTGCCGGGGTGGTTTGTTAGCCTGGTTACGGCACCGGCTCGATCCAAGCCCCCGGGCCCAACCTTAGTCGCTTCGAGCGACCACTTGCCGCGAGGCGAGCATGGCGGGTCGGTGTCTTAACGTGAGCGACAGGCCCACGTCATCTGCGGATGGCGTGGGCCTGTTGTAGTTTCCGGGCCCCCTCAGGGGCTTCCACCGATCGATCATCTCTCGTATGGTGGAAAGTGTTTTCCGGAATGAGGGGCGCGTTACCGGCTACCAGCCGGTAGGTGCGAACATCGGATGGCGCTGCCCGGCAACAGCCTGGGCGGCGCTGGCAACGAAGCTAGGGAAAGCAGAGGAACCCGGTCATGGCAACGGCGCCCAGCGTCTCGTACTCGATGACGGTCAGACTGGAGGTGCCCGCCAGCGGAACGGCGGTCTCCCAGCTCACCACGGCCGTGGAGTCCTCCGGCGGCTCGGTCACCGGCCTCGACGTGACCGCCTCCGGCCACGAGAAGCTGCGGATCGACGTCACCATCGCGGCCACCTCCACCGCGCACGCCGACGAGATCGTCGAGAAGCTGCGCGGGATCGAGGGCGTCACGCTCGGCAAGGTCTCCGACCGTACGTTCCTGATGCACCTCGGCGGCAAGATCGAGATGCAGTCGAAGCATCCCATCCGCAACCGTGACGACCTCTCGATGATCTACACCCCCGGCGTCGCCCGGGTGTGCATGGCGATCGCCGAGAACCCCGAGGACGCCCGCCGCCTCACCATCAAGCGCAACTCGGTCGCGGTCGTCACCGACGGCTCCGCCGTCCTCGGCCTCGGCAACATCGGCCCCAAGGCCGCGCTGCCGGTCATGGAGGGCAAGGCGGCCCTCTTCAAGCGGTTCGCGGGCATCGACGCCTGGCCGCTGTGCCTGGACACCCAGGACACCGACGAGATCGTCGCGATCGTCAAGGCGATCGCCCCCGGCTTCGCGGGCATCAACCTGGAGGACATCTCCGCCCCGCGCTGCTTCGAGATCGAGGCACGCCTGCGCGAGGCCCTGGACATCCCCGTCTTCCACGACGACCAGCACGGCACCGCGATCGTGGTGCTCGCCGCGCTGACCAACGCGCTGCGCGTGGTGGGCAAGGGCATCGGTGATGTACGGGTCGTCATGTCCGGTGCGGGCGCGGCCGGTACGGCCATCCTCAAGCTGCTGCTTGCGGCCGGCGTGAAGAACGCGGTCGTCGCCGACATCCAGGGCGTCGTCCACGCGGGCCGCGCGGACCTGGCCGGCGCCGACGCGGGCTCCGACATGGCCGCGCTGCGCTGGATCGCCGAGAACACCAACCCGGAGGGCCTGACCGGCTCGCTGCGCGAGGCCGTGGTCGGCGCGGACGTCTTCATCGGCGTCTCCGCCCCCAACGTCCTGAACGGCGACGACGTGGCTGCGATGGCCGAGGGCGCCATCGTCTTCGCGCTCGCGAACCCCGACCCCGAGGTCGACCCGACCGTCGCGCGCCAGAGCGCGGCCGTGGTGGCCACCGGCCGCTCGGACTTCCCGAACCAGATCAACAACGTGCTGGTCTTCCCCGGCGTCTTCCGCGGCCTCCTGGACGCCCAGTCCCGGACGGTCAACACGGACATGATGCTGGCCGCCGCGACCGCGCTCGCGAACGTGGTGACCGAGGACGAGCTGAACCCGAACTACATCATCCCGTCGGTCTTCAACGACAAGGTCGCGGGCGCGGTGGCGGGTGCGGTGCGGACGGCGGCCCAGGCCGCGCTGTGACCGGCCCCACGTCCGCCTGACGTCCGGCGCGTCGCGGGATGCGGGGCTGTGGGGCCGCCCGTAGGGTGGCGGACCATGAACCCGCATCCGCCCCGGTGGTTCCAGCGAGTCTCCAGGGAGTCGACGGAGCGTCACCACAACGGGGCTGTGGCGCTTTTCGTGTGACTCCGGAGGGTGCCGGATTGGCTTTCCCGCCACAGGTGGGGGCAGGATGCGTAACCGGGCGCGAGGGTCTGACACAGACCCGGGTCCGGGGACTGTCCGAGGGCCCTGGCAGCATCGGCTTCGCTGTACCCAACATGCGGCTACCGCCGCGTGGCACGCCGCACAGGCAAGAAGAACACGGGAGTAAGAACATGAACCGCAGTGAGCTGGTGGCCGCGCTGGCCGACCGCGCCGAGGTGACCCGCAAGGACGCCGACGCCGTTCTGGCCGCTCTCGCCGAGACGGTCGGCGAGGTCGTCGCCAAGGGCGACGAGAAGGTCACCATCCCCGGCTTCCTGACCTTCGAGCGCACCCACCGTGCCGCTCGTACCGCTCGCAACCCGCAGACCGGCGACCCGATCGACATCCCGGCCGGCTACAGCGTGAAGGTCTCCGCGGGCTCGAAGCTCAAGGAAGCCGCGAAGGGCAAGTAAGCGCCCCTAGGCAGGCCGCTTAGCTGAAAGACGAAGGGCGGCCACCCCCGTGGAGGGGGGTGGCCGCCCTTCGCCATGCGGCGGGCTCGGCGCGGCTGGATCGGGCCCGGTGTTCGCCTGCGGGCCGGTGGGGGCTGAGCGCGCAGTTCCCCGCGCCCCTTTTGGGCCTGGTGTTTGTCTGCGGGTTGGTGGTGGCTGGTCGCGCAGTTCCCCGCGCCCCTTTTGGGCCCGGTGGTCGTGTGCGGGCCGGTGGGGGCTGGTCGCGCAGTTCCCCGCGCCCCTGGGGGGCTGGGCTGGTCGCGTCCGCGTGGCGGAGCCGCATATGTCACGGCCCCGCGCCCCTAAAGGCCTGGCCGTCGGTCGGGTGCGGGTCTGCTTGGGCTGGTCGCGCAGTTCCCCGCGCCCCTTTTGGGCCCGGTGGTCGTGTGCGGGCCGGTGGGGGCTGGTCGCGCAGTTCCCCGCGCCCCTTGGGGGGCTGGGCTGGTCGGGCCCGCGCGGCGGAGCCGCATATGTCACGGCCCCGCGCCCCTGGGGGGGCTGGCCTGGTCGGGCCCGCGCGGCGGAGCCGCATATGTCACGGCCCCGCGCCCCTTGGGGGGCTGGGCTGGTCGGGCCCGCGCGGCGGAGCCGCAAATGGCACAGCCCCGCGCCCCTTTTGCCGCGTGGCGGAGCCGTATATGTCAGGGTTCCGCGACCCTTGTGGGCGCCCCGGAGGGGTGTTTTTAGGGGCGCGGGGAACTGCGCGACCAGCCCGGCACGGTCCGCGGACGAAGGGGGCCGGGGCGGAGCCCCGCCGGGGGGCCGGGGGCGTAGGCCCCGGGGAAAACACCTCCGCCCCCTCCCGCCCCCGGAGGGTTTAGGGAAGGGGCGGGGTGGGGGAAACCACCCGGGCTCAGCTCAGCGCGCCGTTCGGCAGCTCCACCTTCGCCCCCAGCTCCACCAGCTTCTCCATGAAGTTCTCGTAACCCCGGTTGATCAGGTCGATCCCGTGCACCCGGGACGTCCCCTGCGCGGCCAGCGCAGCGATCAGGTACGAGAACCCGCCCCGGAGGTCCGGGATCACCAGATCCGCGCCCTGGAGCTTCGTGGGCCCGCTCACGACCGCGGAGTGCAGGAAGTTGCGCTGCCCGAAGCGGCAGTCCGAGCCGCCCAGGCACTCCCGGTACAGCTGGATGTGCGCGCCCATCTGGTTGAGCGCCGACGTGAAGCCGAGCCGCGACTCGTACACCGTCTCGTGGACGATCGACAGGCCCGTGGCCTGCGTCAGGGCCACGACCAGCGGCTGCTGCCAGTCGGTCTGGAAGCCGGGGTGCACGTCCGTCTCCAGCGCGATCGACTTCAGCTGACCGCCGGGATGCCAGAAGCGGATGCCCTCGTCGTCGATCTCGAAGGCGCCGCCGACCTTCCGGTATGTGTTCAGGAAGGTCATCATCGACCGCTGCTGGGCGCCGCGGACGTAGATGTTGCCCTCGGTCGCCAGCGCGGCGGACGCCCAGGAGGCGGCCTCCAGGCGGTCCGAGAGGGCGCGGTGGGTGTAGCCGCCGAGCTTGTCGACACCGGTGATCCGGATCGTCCGGTCGGTGTCCATGGCGATGATCGCGCCCATCTTCTGCAGTACGCAGATGAGGTCCTCGATCTCGGGCTCCACGGCCGCGTTGGAGAGCTCGGTCACACCCTCGGCCAGCACGGCCGTGAGCAGCACCTGCTCGGTCGCGCCCACCGACGGGTACGGCAGCCGGATCTTGGTGCCGCGCAGCCGCTGCGGGGCCTCCAGGTACTGGCCGTCCGCCCGCTTCTCGATCGTCGCGCCGAACTGCCGCAGCACCTCGAAGTGGAAGTCGATCGGCCGGCCGCCGATGTCGCAACCGCCCAGGCCGGGGATGAAGGCGTGGCCGAGCCGGTGCAGCAGCGGGCCGCAGAGCAGGATCGGGATGCGCGACGAACCCGCGTGCGCGTCGATGTCGGCGACGTTCGCACTTTCGACGTGCGACGGGTCGAGGATCAGCTCACCGGGCTCCTCACCGGGGCGGACCGTCACCCCGTGCAGCTGCAGCAGGCCGCGTACGACGCGCACGTCACGGATGTCGGGCACATTGCGCAGCCGGCTCGGACCGCTGCCGAGCAGGGCGGCGACCATCGCCTTCGGCACGAGGTTCTTCGCGCCGCGGACGCGGATCTCGCCCTCCAGCGGGGTTCCGCCGTGGACAAGCAGTACATCGTCTGTGCCGGTCATGAATCTCGCGTTCCGGAGTCGTCGGGCAGGGGGCCAGAGAAAAGGGTAAGGGGCTTCTACCCATGTCCTGTAAGGCCAAGGGGGGTTCGCAACCGTAATGAATTCGCCACAACACGCTCCGCTGTGGGGAGTTCGGCGGAGGGTCACCGTCCGCAAGCGCGTCCGGGCCGCGCCGGGCCGCGCCGGGCCGCGTCCAGGCCGCGCCCGGGCCGTAACCCGCCTGTTATCCCGCCTGTGGTCGCAGCCGCGGCCGAAAGCCCGTGCGCCCCATTGCTGCCGTGCGCTCCCCCTCGGAGGCGAAGATGCGGGATCATGTCCGCATGACCGAGGTGTCCTCGCTCACAGGGCGGCTGCTCGTCGCCACCCCTGCCCTGGCGGATCCGAACTTCGACCGCGCGGTGGTGCTGCTCCTCGACCACGACGAGGAGGGCTCGCTCGGCGTGGTCCTCAACCGCCCGACCCCGGTCACCGTGGGCGACATCCTGGAGCCGTGGGCGTCCCTGACCGGTGAGCCGGGCGTGGTCTTCCAGGGCGGCCCGGTCTCCCTCGACTCCGCGCTCGGCGTCGCCGTCATCCCCGGCGACGAGGGACCTCTGGGCTGGCGCCGGGTGTACGGGGCGATCGGCCTGGTCGACCTGGAGGCGCCGCCGGAGCTGCTGGCCGCCGCCCTGGGCTCGCTGCGGATCTTCGCCGGGTACTCGGGCTGGGGCCCGGGCCAGCTGGAGGACGAGCTGACCGACGGGGCCTGGTACGTGGTGGAGTCCGAGCCGGGTGACGTCTCCTCCCCGGAGCCGGAGTCCCTGTGGCGGGCGGTGCTGCGCCGCCAGCGCAGCGAGCTGGCGATGGTGGCGACGTATCCGGACGACCCTTCGCTGAACTGATGCCGCCGCGCTTCAGTACGCTAGGAACTTATGAGCACTCTTGAGCCCGAGCGCGGGGCAGGTACGGGGACCCTCGTAGAGCCGACGCCACAGGTGTCGAACGGCGACGGCGACCACGAGCGCTTCGCCCACTACGTCCAGAAGGACAAGATCATGGCGAGCGCGCTCGACGGCACCCCCGTCGTGGCGCTCTGCGGCAAGGTCTGGGTGCCGGGCCGCGACCCGAAGAAGTACCCGGTCTGCCCCATGTGCAAGGAGATCTACGAGTCCATGGGCGCGGGCGGCGACAAGGGCAAGGACGGCAAGGACAAGAAGTAGGTCCTGCCGCGCGCTCCGCTGGGGTGCGGTGACTTGTCTGCGGGCCGTCTGTGGCTGGTCGCGCCCACGCGGCGGAGCCGCCGCAGACGGCCCGCAGTCGTCGTACTACCGGGGCTACCGTGTGCCCCATGGCCAACGACTTCGTGGATCTCGTTCCGGCGCCCCGCTCCGTGGAGCACGGGGAGGCCGCCTTCGTCCTCGGAGAGGCGACGGCGCTCGCCACCACCCCCGGCACCGAAGGCGTCGCGCGCTGGCTGCGCTCCACCCTCGGCGTCGCCCTCGGGCGCCCGCTGCCGCCGGGGGAGGCGGGCGCCCCGGACACCGTGACCCTGCGCATCGACCCGGCCCTCGCCCCCGAGGCGTACCGCCTCAGCGTCACCCAGCGCGTCGAGATCGTCGGCGGCACCGCCGCCGGTGTGTTCTGGGGCGCGCAGACGCTCCGGCAGCTGCTCGGCCCCGACGCGTACCGCACGGCGTGCGCGGACCCGGGTGCCTGGCGCGGGATCACCCAGCAAGTCGTCGAGGACGCGCCCCGGTTCGCCTGGCGCGGGCTGATGCTGGACGTTTCACGCCACTTCATGCCCAAGGACGGGGTGCTGCGCTACCTCGACCTGCTGGCCGCGCACAAGCTCAACGTCTTCCACTTCCATCTCACCGACGACCAGGGCTGGCGCGTCGAGATCAAGCGCTTCCCGAGGCTGACGGAGGTCGGCGCGTGGCGCGCGCGCACCAAATACGGCCATCGTGCCTCGCAGTTGTGGGACGACAAGCCGCACGGCGGCTTCTACACCCAGGACGACATCCGCGAGATCGTCGCGTACGCCGCCGAGCGGCATATCTCCGTGGTTCCGGAAATCGACATCCCGGGCCACTCGCAGGCGGCCATCGCCGCATACCCGGAACTGGGCAACACCGACGTCATCGACACGACCCGCCTCTCCGTCTGGGACACCTGGGGCGTCAGTCCGAACGTACTCGCCCCCACTGACAACACCCTCCGCTTCTACGAGGGAGTCCTGGAGGAGGTGCTCGACCTCTTCCCCGCCACGACGTCGCCGTTCGTGCACATCGGCGGCGACGAGTGCCCCAAGGGCCAGTGGAAGGCGTCCCCGGCCGCCCAGGCCCGTATCAAGGAGCTCGGGCTGGCGGGCGAGGACGGGCTCCAGTCCTGGTTCATCCGCCACTTCGCCCGCTGGCTGGCCGGCCGGGGCCGCCGCCTCATCGGCTGGGACGAGATCCTGGAGGGCGGTCTGGCGCCCGGCGCGGCCGTCTCCTCCTGGCGCGGCTACGCGGGCGGCATCGAGGCCGCGCGGGCGGGCCACGACGTCGTCATGTGCCCCGAGCAGCAGGTCTACTTGGACCACCGGCAGGCGGCCGGGCCCGACGAGCCGATGCCCATCGGATACGTACGGACCCTGGAGGACGTCTACCGCTTCGAGCCCGTGCCGCCGGAGCTGACCGGGACCGAGGCGCGGCACGTCCTGGGCACCCAGGCCAACGTCTGGACCGAGGTGATGCAGGACCAGGGGCGCGTGGACTACCAGGTGTTCCCCCGGCTCGCGGCGTTCGCGGAGGTGGCGTGGTCGGCGCTGCCCGCCCCCGGCGCGCGCGATTTCGCCGGATTCGAGCGGCGAATGCGCGCGCACTACGCGCGGCTTGACGCCCTCGGCGTCGCCTACCGGCCGCCCGGCGGCCCGTTGCCCTGGCAGCGGCGCCCAGGAGTGCTCGGACGCCCGATCGACGGGTCGCCCCCAAACGTGTGAGCCGGGGCGCAAGACGGGGACCCGCCGCCCCGGACCTGGAACGGTGATCGGTGACCGTCCCCGTACGGATAAGTCGCACAACCACCGTGAATGAGGACCATTCCCCTGGTGGGGGACGGATCTGTCCTTCGCGGACCCTCGCGTCGGGCGGCTCGGAAGATGTGCCAGAGTTGCCACCTCCGGGCTGTGAGCACGTACGGTACGGCCACGCACAGGACACACTGGCGGGACAGCCGGGACGGCCGGGACACCGGGAAGGGGCAGCTGGGTTGACCACGCACGCACCGCAGGCGGCGCAGTCGGTGACACTGCCGGTCTCGCTCGACGAGGCCGTGGCGGCGCTCGTCGCCATGCCCGCCGCCGTGCCCGTCGCGGGCGGCACCGATCTGATGGCGGCGGTGAACCGGGGCCTGCTGCGCCCCGCGGGCCTCGTCGGCCTCGGCCGGATCAACGACATCCGCGGCTGGCAGTACCAGGACGGCCACGCGCTCCTCGGCGCGGGGCTCACGCACGCGCGGATGGGGCGCCCGGACTTCGCGGCGCTCATCCCGGCGCTCGCGGCCGCCGCGCGCGCCGCCGGCCCCCCGCAGATCCGCAACGCGGGCACCCTCGGCGGCAACATCGCCTCCGCGGCGCCCACCGGCGACGCGCTGCCCGTGCTCGCCGCGCTGGAAGCCACGCTGGTCATCGCCGGCCCCGAGGGCGCCCGCCGGGAGATCCCGGTCTCGCACCTGCTGGCCGGGCGCGAGATGCTCGCCCCCGCCGAACTCATCGGCCACGTCCGCGTGCCCCTGCTGCACGCCCCCCAGGTCTTCCTCAAGGCGACCGGCCGCACCGGCCCCGGCCGCGCCACCGCCTCGGTCGCGGTCGTCCTGGACCCGGCCCGGCGCGGGGTGCGCTGCGCGGTGGGCGCGATCGCGCCGATGCCGCTGCGGCCGCTGGAGGCCGAGCGCTGGATCGCCTCCCTGATCGACTGGGACGGCGAGCGGGCGGCGCTGGCCCCGGAGGCGCTCAACGCCTTCGGCGAGTACGTGGCCGCCGCCTGCATCCCGGACCCGGCACCGGCGGCCGACGGCACGGAGCCTCCCGCGCTGTCGCCCGCCGTACTGCACCTGCGGCGCACGGTCGCCGCGCTGGCCCGACGAGCACTGGGGAGGGCGCTGTCGTGAGCGACAACCACGGCAACCACGGCAACCACGCCGACGAAGGCGTGCGCGGTACGGGCGGCTGGCAGCCGGTCCCGCAGGGCGGCGAGTACGACGACGGCGCGACCGCCTTCGTCCAGCTGCCCGCGGACCTGGACGCGCTGCTCGGCGGCGACCCGCTGGCCGCGCCGGGCCACGGCTATGTGCCGCCGATGATCGTGCCGTTGACGCCCGCCGCCGCGACCGACCCGGCCGCCACCGGCACCTGGACGTTCCCGGCGGCGCCGCTGCCGGAGCCGGACCGGGGCGAGAGCCAGGTGCGCTCGGTGCAGTGGCCCGACGCGTCCGCGCTGCCCGCGCCCACCGCGCCCGAGCCCACGCACCCCGAGCCGGACCCGCTGGGCGACCCGCTGCAGGACCGGCACGCCACCGGCCAGTGGACGTTCCACGACGACTCCGCGCTGACCGGCCAGTGGACGATCCCGGTCGCCAACGGTGAACTGCCGGACGAATCGGGCGAATTCAGTACATCCTCGCTCATCGAGCAGTGGGGTACGACGCCTCCGGCGACCCTGCCCGGCGGCGCGCCCGCGCCCTGGGCGACCGAGCAGCCCCAGCCCGAGCCGCACCCTGAGCCGCTGCGTGAGCCGCTGCCGGACGCCGAGCCCGCCGTGGATGCCTCCGAGGCCTCCGAGGCTTCCGAGGCCGCCGACGCGCGCGTGGCGGACTTCGCCGCGCAGGCGCACCACCAGGCGTCCCTGGACGCGTCCAGGGACTTCTTCACGCCCGCGGAAGCCCAGGCGGCGCCCGTGGACTTCTCGGCCCCCGCCCCCGTACGCCCGGACCCGGTCGTGTCCTGGAACCCGCCCGGCCCCGGAGCGACCCTGCCGGGCGGCGCCCCCGCGCCCTGGTCGGCCGCGCTGGCGACGGAGGTACGGGAGGAGGCCCAGGAGGACGTACGGGCGCAGGAGACGGGCGCGGACGCGTCCGGCGAGGACGTGGCCGACGCGGAGCCGGCCGGCGCGCCCGCCGCCGAGCCGCTGCCCGAGCCCGTCCACCCCGTCCACGCGACCCGGGCCCAGCCGCTCCCGGAGCCCGAGCCGGAGCCCGTCCACGCGGCCCAGGCCCAGCCGCTCCCGCAGCCGGAGCCCGAGCCCGAGCCCGCCCCGGAACCCGTACAGGAGACGGCACCGGACCCCGAGCCCGGGCACGAGTCCGAGCCCGAGCCCAGGCGCGAGCCCGAATCCGCACCCACCGCGCTCCCGCTCCCCCTCCCGGCCCCCGAGCCGGAGCCGGGGCTGCCGCCCGCCGCCGACCTGGAGCACCCCCGCGCCTCCTACGTCCTGCGCGTCAACGGCACCGACCGGCCCGTCACCGAGGCGTGGGTCGGCGAGTCGCTGCTCTATGTGCTGCGCGAGCGGCTCGGCCTCGCCGGGGCCAAGGACGGCTGCTCGCAGGGCGAGTGCGGCGCCTGCAACGTGCAGGTCGACGGCCGTCTGGTGGCCTCCTGCCTGGTGCCCGCGGCCACCGCCGCCGGCTCCGAGGTGCGTACGGTCGAGGGCCTCGCCGTCGACGGCGAACCCTCCGACGTGCAGCGCGCGCTGGCCGCGTGCGGGGCCGTGCAGTGCGGCTTCTGCATCCCGGGCATGGCCATGACCGTCCACGACCTCCTCGAGGGCAACCACGCGCCGACCGAGCTGGAGACCCGGCAGGCGCTCTGCGGCAACCTGTGCCGCTGCTCCGGCTACCGGGGCGTGCTCGACGCCGTACATGAGGTGGTGGCCGGGCGCGAGGCGCAGTCGGCCGCCGCGAGCGAGGCGTCCGCGGCCGCCGCGGCTGCCACCGGTACCGAGGAAGCCCGTATTCCGCATCAGGCGGGGCCCGGCGCGGGCGGCGTCCAGCCCCCGCACACCCACGACGGAGGCATGGCGTGAGCAACGACGCAGCCACCGCGACGACCGCGGCGGTCGACGGGGCGGGCACCGGCCCGGAGCAGCCGCCCGTGCCCGGCCACGGGATCGGCGCCTCGCTCCGCCCGGCCGACGCGCGCGCCAAGACCGAGGGCACCTTCCCGTACGCGTCCGACCTGTGGGCCGAGGGCCTGCTGTGGGCGGCCGTGCTGCGCTCGCCGCACGCGTCGGCCCGTATCGTCTCGATCGACACCTCCGCCGCCGCCGACATGCCGGGTGTACGGGCCGTGGTGACCCACGCCGACGTGCCCGGGGACGCCGCGCACGGCCGGGGGGTCGCGGACCGCCCGGTCTTCGCCGCCGGCGTCGTACGCCACCACGGCGAGCCGATCGCGGCGGTGGCCGCCGACCACCCGGACACCGCCCGCCTCGCGGCGGCGGCGATCGCGGTCGAGTACGAGCTGCTCGAACCGGTCACCGACCCGGAGAAGGCGTTCGCGGCCGAACCCCTGCACCCCGACGGCAACTTGATCCGCCACATCCCGCTCCAGTACGGCGACCCGGACGTCACCGGCGAGGTCGTGGTGGAGGGCCTGTACCGGATCGGCCGCCAGGACCCGGCCCCGATCGGCGCCGAGGCGGGGCTGGCGGTGCCGCGCCCCGACGGCGGCGTGGAGATCTACACCGCGTCCACCGACCCGCACGCCGACCGCGACCTCGCGGCGGCCTGCTTCGGCCTGGACCCGGAGCGCGTGAAGGTGGTCGTCACCGGCGTCCCCGGCGCCACCGGCGACCGCGAGGACGCCGGCTTCCAGCTCCCGCTGGGCCTGCTGGCGCTGAGGACCGGCTGTCCGGTGAAGCTGACGGCGACCCGCGAGGAGTCGTTCCTGGGCCACGCCCACCGCCACCCGACGCTGCTGCGCTACCGCCACCACGCGGACGCCGAGGGCCGCTTGGTGAAGGTGGAGGCGCAGATCCTGCTGGACGCGGGCGCGTACGCGGAGGCGTCGTCGGAATCCCTGGCGGCCGCGGTGGCCTTCGCGTGCGGCCCGTACGTCGTTCCCCACGCCTTCGTCGAGGGCTGGGCGGTCCGTACGAACAACCCGCCCTCCGGCCACGTCCGGGGCGAGGGCGCGATGCAGGTGTGCGCGGCCTACGAGGGCCAGATGGACAAGCTGGCGGCCAAGCTGGGCCTGGACCCGGCGGAGCTGCGGCTGCGCAACGTCCTGGCGACGGGCGACCTGCTGCCGACCGGCCAGACGGTGACCTGCCCGGCTCCCGTGGCCGAACTCCTCACGTCCGTACGGGACTTCCCGCTCCCCACCCTCCCCAAGGACGACCCCGAGGACGACTGGCTGCTGCCGGGCGGCCCGGAGGGCGCGGGCGAGCCGGGCGCGGTGCGCCGGGGCGTCGGCTACGCGCTCGGCATGGTGCACATGCTGGGTGCCGAGGGCACGGACGAGGTGTCGACGGCCACGGTCAAGGTGCAGGACGGCGTGGCCACGGTGATCTGCGCGGCGGTCGACACGGGCCAGGGCTTCACCACCCTCGCCCGCCAGATCGTCCAGGAGACGCTGGGCATCGAGGAGGTCCACGTGGCCCCGGTCGACACGGACCAGCCCCCCGCGGGCCCCGCGTCGCACGGCCGCCACACGTGGGTGTCGGGGGGAGCGGTGGAGCGAGCGGCCAAGATGGTCCGCACCCAGCTGCTGCAACCCCTGGCGCACAAGTTCGGCATGTCGACGGAGCTGCTCCAGATCGCCGACGGCAAGATCACGTCGTACGACGGCGTGCTGTCGACCACGGTCACCGAGGCGATGGACGGCAAGGAACTCTGGGCCACGGCCCAGTGCCGCCCGCACCCCACCGAGCCCCTCGACGAGACGGGCCAGGGCGACGCCTTCGTGGGCCTCGCGTTCTGCGCGATCCGCGCGGTGGTGGACGTGGACATCGAGCTGGGTTCGGTACGGGTGGTGGAGCTGGCGGTCGCGCAGGACGTGGGCCGGATCCTCAACCCGGCACAGCTGACGGCCCGTATCGAGGCGGGAGTGACACAGGGCGTGGGCGCGGCGCTGACGGAGAACCTCCGCACGGCCCGAGGCCTGGTCCGCCACCCCGACCTCACGGGCTACGCCCTCCCCACGGCCCTGGACGCCCCCGACATCCGCATCGTCAAACTGGTCGAAGAGCGCGACGTGGTCGCCCCCTTCGGCGCGAAGGCGGCGAGCGCGGTGCCGGTGGTGACGTCCCCGGCGGCGATCGCGTCGGCGGTCCGGGCGGCGACGGGGCGACCAGTGAACCGGCTGCCGATTCGGCCGCAGGCGGCGGTGGTGGTGGCGCCCGGGGCGTAGGTGCCTGGGCGGTCCGGATGCGTATGGGCACATGTGTTGGGCGGGGTGGCCCATGTGTCGTGGTTCTGAGTGAGTTGATCCCCCCCAGGGATGGCACACGAAGTCGTCCGGAAGCCTCCGCCGGCCACCATGCCGATGCTCCGCCCGGATGATCTCGCCTGCCGGTGATGGGTACGCTCGACTCCGCGCGGTCGCGCCAGCGATCCAGATGCGGGAGTCGAGCTTGGCCGCCGCTGTCGTGCCTGGGCCCTCGGACCAGTTTTCAGGCGGTGTGGGCCAGGAGCCAGTGGCCGCGGGGTGCTTCGCGCGGCCCCGTGTCTCACCGGCCGGTCACAACTTGGACACTCCCCGCCAGGTCCATCCCGCGCTGAGGATCGCATTCTGCAAGGGATCCCGCATGTCCCGCGAGTCGAAACGGAAGTCCTCGATCCGCTGCTTACGGCCGTCAGGTCCCCGCTCGTAGTGCGCACGCCAGGAAACCATGTGGATCCGGGGCCCACGGCCGCGCTTGCGGGACACGATCCGCCCGGGTGGTTTTCCGGCCCGCGTCACCTCCCGCAGTTCGTTGCAGACCAGCACCTCGTGTTTTGACGGGTCCAGGCGCATCCGGGTTTTGAGAGTCCGCTCGACTTGTCTACGGGAGAGGCCGGAACCCCAGGCAGGCTCCAGGACATGCCATTCCGCCACCAGGTCGGCTTTCTCGGCAGGGAGAGCGTTGCGCACCCGGTACGGCTTGTCCGAGCCGTTGATCGCGAACAGCGCGGCCCGGACCTCCGTGGCAGACAGCGCTGCGCCGCCGTTCTCGGGGTACTTGGTGCCGGTCCGCCAGTCCCGAAACCGGGCCCAACGTTCCTGAAGACCACCCACCGCTATTCCCCCACCCCAGTGTCCGGGCGAACGGTGCGGATGAAGTCCTGGAAGTCTCCCAGGACTTCGTCGTGCTGGGCCGCCGTGGCGGTCAGAGCAAGTCTGACCACCGCACGCTTGCGCGGATCCTCGACGTCCACGACGGACAGGTACACCTGTGACTGGACGAGGTCGCGGCGCGTTTCTTTGGCGACGGCCGAGAAAGTCACCCGCTGGGTCAGGGCGGGCACGTCTGGGGAGCCGACCTCGCGACGGTCGATCACCACCGCCGACTCGGCGCCCTCGCGCAGGCGCTCCACCGACTCGTCAGCCAGCTCGGCCAGTGTCGCCTCACCCGGTGGGAACTCACCGTCAATGGTGATGTTGGCGGCGAATCCGGCATCCGGCTGCGGATGCACCGCGGCAAAGGCCAATCCGGGGCTGTCCGTCCCCTCAGGACGGGCCGGGAGCCAGCCCTCGGGCAGCCGGAACTCGATCGGCACAGGGAGTGTCGTGGGCATTTCAGGCCCTCCTTCCAAGGCGAAGTAGATCAGAGCCAGTTGCTGACGGTGTGCTTCATGGAGCCGGTGATGCCGCCGACCGCACCGCCCACCGCGTCAGCCGCGCCGCCGACGGCTTTGCCGAACTTGTGCGGGTCGAAGGTGATCTCGACTCCCCCTCCCGCGCCCACGACGTCGGAAATGAATGCGTCACCGCCGAGGTGCCACGCGCCGTGCTCGTCCTTCTTGACGCCCCACCATGCCTCCGCGCCGGCGCCGGCGCCCGCCTCGGCCGTCCCGCCGATGCCGATCCCGGCGAACTCCACACCCCCGGCAACGCTGCCCTTCCTTCCGGCGAACGCCTTCACGCCGACCGTCACCTCGTCCTTGGTCGCTTTGGCGTTGACTCCGGCCTCGGCACCAGCGAACCCCTCGGCCCGCCCGTAGACGCCACCGAGATCCCCGTATTCCGCTCGCCCCTCCGCCAAGCCCCGCATCCCGGCGGACACCTCGGCCTTGCCGACAGCGCCCTTGTTACTGAGTCCGTAGTTCGCGGTGGCTCTGGCTCCCCCGTAGATGTCGGCTATCCCGGAAAGCTTCCACTCTCCGTTGGTCAGCGATCCCTTCGCGGTCGCATGGCCGAGGTCGGCATACACCTTGGCCGAGCCTTCCTTGCCGTACTGGGGGCCGGAGGTGGAAGCGCCGACACCGGGCCCGGTAGCCGTGGCCTTGCCGTCGGCGGTCCACCCGTCGGTTCTCGTGCCGGTCTGGGATGTCTTTGCAGCCGCGGCCTTTGCAAGGCTGCCTTCGGCGTGCGCGTTGAAGCCGTTCAGGGTGCCGTCGCTGAAGTCGGTGTCGGCCACTGCGGCCTCCAGGGCGGTCTTCAGCGCCTGGTCCGCCTCGTCGACGGCAACGACGGCGTCGTTGATGTGCTTGGTCCACGACGCTTCGATGGTCTTCGCATCCGGGTCGTGGCGGACGGCGTTGGCCCCGGCCGGGGAGAGCTTGCTGAAGTCGATGCTGGCGACACCGGCCTCGGACACCTTCATCCCGGCGTCGATGGCGTCCTGCCGGGCGTGCTCGACTTTCTTCTTCAGGTCGATGAAGTGGGCGTACGCGTCGCGCAGCAGGGAGGCGACGGCCTTGGCCTCCACCTGGGCCGAGGCGTACTCGTGGCGGGTCGTGGCGAAGTTCGGCCGCGAGTAAAGAGAAGCCTGCCCGGTCCAGGTCCCGTCCAGACTCACATTCTGGATCCGGTCCCGGTAGTGGTCCTCCAGCTTCTTGAACTCGCCCGCCATCTCGTCCCACTTGTCGGCGGCGGTGTTCAGCTGTGAGAAGTCGACCTTCATGACCATTTTGTACGTCAGCAACGTGTTCCCCGTGACGTCAGTTGTGAGGTGCCTGCGGCGGCTGCGGCGGCTGTGGCGGCTGGGAGAGCTGGTACAGCCGGGACAGCCCACCCATCTGGTCGCCGACGGCCTGGTCGTTCTTGATGAAGAGGCTGTTGGTGCCACGCAGCGCGGCCTTCTCCGCGGCCAGCCGCCCCATCAGGGCCTTGGCCTGGTTCCCCCAGGTCTCCTGGGCCTTGTTCAGGCCAGCGGCGGTGGCCCAGCCGTCGAAGGCCTTCGCGGCGGTGCCCGTGGTCTCCTTGGCCCAGCCCCCGGCCTTCTTCGTGCCCGGCTCGAAATCGGTCTCGATGTCGTTCGCCGCGGTTTTCTTTCGCGCGGAACTGGAGTTCAGGTCCTTGTCGCCGCCCCCGCCCCCGCCCAGCGGCCCGTCGTCCGCCTTGTTCAGCCTCATGCTCACCGGCTCCTGAGCAGCCGCTTTGCCGGCCGTCCACTCTTCGTCGAACCCCACTGCCCCTCCCCGCACACCTTCAACTGTGAGCGACCCTAATGAGGCCGTGGTGCGCTTACGCAGGCCCAAACAAACGCATGGCCGAAAAACGTACAGCCGCGCATAACACCGGAGCCACGGCGCACGCAAGAGCCCGATAGCTCAGGCGGTCCGGGAAACCGGCCTCGTTCGCCGTCGAGCGGTGCCGAGCGAGGGCGTGATCCAGCCAACAGGCCTGCGGATGAGGGGGATTCGCAGCCATGTGCACGCAGGGTCCCCTGGTCCGGGAACCGGGGGAAGGTCGCGACTGTCATTGCTGCTGACTACAGTGAAGCTCGTAGCAGTGGGAAACGGGGAGGCAACTGTGGCGCAGGACGGCGGCGGGGATGTGGCGCCCGGGGTGAACGCGCTGGCGCCGGTGCTGGGGCTGATGCCAGGTATCGGCGCGGCGGCGGGCGCCGCCGTGGTGGCGGCGGCGGACTTGGCCCGCGAGGCCGAGTCGATGCTCACCTTCAAGAAGCGGGTCGACGCGCTGCTCACCAAGCTCAACGATTCGGAGGCGGCGTCGACGAAGATCGACGCGGACCGCCTGGCCAAGTCCGAGCTGGGTCCGGAGGACTTGAAGGAGAGCGCGTTCCTGTACGGCGTGTACGAGGTCGTCCACAACCAGATCGGCCAGCTCTCCAAGGCCCTGGGCATGCAGATCGAGGGCCTGTGCATCGCCGTACTGGCGGCGGAGAACGGGTACGACGGCGTGGACGCTGACGTCCGCGACCGGATGCGGGCGATCGCCGGTGAGCTGCACCGGCAGCAGGAACTGTACGGGGCGGACGCGCCGGGTTCGGCCGGTGCGCCGAAGGCGCCGGACAAGGGTGCGACGGGCGGGTCGATCTGATGCGGGTCGACGTGACGGGGGCCGGCTCCATGGGGCTGGGACTGCAGGGGATGGCGGTGCGGAGAGATGGCTGAGAACAAGGGGCAGGAGCCGGGGCAGGGCGCGCCGAAGGCGCCGCCGGTGGAGCGGACGGACTTCGAGCAGAAGTCGCACCAAGAGCTCTGGGCCATGGTCCAGGGCATGAAGGCCGACTCGGCCTCCCACCTCGCCAAGAAGCTCGCCGACGCGGCCAAGACGATCACCGAGATCGGCGACGACCTGAAGGCCCACATGAGCCGCGTCGTCTGGACGGGAGAGGGCGCGAAGGCCTTCACGGACTGGGGTCACGACGCGGCGATGGCCACGCTGGGCCTGGGCGCGTACAGCAACGCCGCGTCGACCACCCTCGACGCCGTCTCGAACGCCATCGCCCAGGTCAAGTCCTCGGTCCCGGAGTACGACCCGAACCTCAAGAAGCAAGCCACCGACACCCAGAAGCTGTACGTCGCCGCCCACCACGACCCCGACGGCCAGCAGGACGCCCGCGACGCGTCGGCCAAGCTGACCGGCCTCAACGAGAAGATGGAGGGGCAGCGGCAGGAGGCGGTGCGGGAGATGAAGCGGCTGGCGGATACGTATGTCCACTCGGGGGAGCAGATCGCTGCGCTGCGCCCGCCGGTGTTTCCGCCGCCGCCGGCGGTGTTTGTGCCGCAGGCCCCGTCCGTCTATGGGAATCAGTACGTCGGGGGAGGCACGTCGTCTTCTGGCAAGGGCCGCGAAGGCTCGACTTCGTCGCCGCAGACTGGCGGCCACCTCTCCATCCCGTCCTCGACGCCGGGCAGCACGACAACGTCTACACATACGGTGACGCCGACCGGCGTGACGCCCCCAACTCATCTGCATGACAGTCCTGTCGGTACCGATCTCAACAGTCTTAAGACTCTGCCGCCGACAACTCCAGTGGTCCCCACGGGCCCAGGCGTTCCAGCAACCCCTCCGCCAGTCGGCAGGCCGGACGTCAACTTGCTACCGCCGCCTGTGATGCCCCCGTCTCCCTTCGGGGGTGGTGGAAAGAACGGGCTACCGGCTCCTGGGATCGTGGGTGGACGGCAGGCACCAGGAGGCCTCCGCGGACCCGGACTGCCGAGCCAGAACACCGTGGGCGGCCTGCCCGCGAACAAGCTGCCGCGCGAGAATGGCATCGTCGGTGGCCGTCAGGTGCCTCCCAGCACCGGTCGTCCGACGGGCGGCATCCCCAGGGGCACCGTCGTCGGTCATGAGGGTACGGCGCAGGGCCGACCCCCTATGGCCCACGGTCCCGGCGGCGGCATCGGCGGGGGAGGCCCCCGAGGCGGGTTCTCCGGCGGACGCCGCCTCGCGGGTGAGCCCGGCGGCATCGTCGGCGGTCGCCCGGCCGAGCCCGGCACCCGTAGCGGTCGCCCGTTCACCGAGGGCGGCTCCGGTCTCGTACGTAATGCGGAAGGCGGCTCTCAGGCAGGCCGGGCCGGGCGAGGCGGCATGATCCCGCCTGCCACGCACGGTGCCCCCGGGCGGCGGGACGAGCGCCGAGGCGAGCGTCCCGACTACCTCACCGAGGACGAAGAGACCTGGCAGCAGAGCGACCGCCGTATTGTGCCGCCTGTAATCGACTGAGCCCGAAGGAAGCGCATGCCTACCAGCAGCCATCGAGTCATGAGGCACGGCCGTGCCGTGTCCGTCGCCTTGGGGGCCTTGCTGGTGGGCATCGCCGCCGCGCCTGCCCAAGCGGATACCGTCCGCGAGCGCCAGTGGCATCTCGACGCCATGCAGGCGAACGACATGTGGAAGATCAGTACGGGCAAGGGGATCACCGTCGCCGTCATCGACACCGGCGTTGATGACACCCTGGCGGACCTCAAGGGGCAGGTGCTCCCCGGTCTTGATCTTTCCGGCAAGCAGGGGGATGAGAATGCCGACTGGGACGGTCACGGTACCGGCATTGCCTCGCTGATCGCCGCTACGGGTAAGAGGTCGGCAGCAGACGGGTCTTACGGTCTTGCACCTGGTGTGAAGATTCTTCCGGTGAGGCTCCCGAAGACCGATGAAGGATCGAAGCTGACGAATCTCCCTATGTGGCTCCAGAAGTTGGGCCAGGGGATCCGCTATGCGGCGGACAATGGCGCCAAGGTGATCAACATTTCACAGGCTGTGCCGGAAACTTCGGATGAGCTCACCAAAGCGGTGAAGTACGCCTTGGACAAGGGGGCCTTGATCTTCGCCGGTGTCGGCAACAGCGGAGGCGAGGGCAACCCGGTGGAATACCCGGCCGCAACCCCCGGTGTCGTGGGCCTGTCAGCCGTAGACAAGAAGATCGAAGCGACCAAGGAGTCGGAACACGGCCCTCAGGTGGACCTCGCCGCCCCCGGTAACGAGATGACCCATGCCTGCGGCGGCGGCACCAACATCTGCCTGAGCCACGGCACCAGCGACGCCACCGCCCTGGCCTCCGCCTCCGCCGCCCTCATCTGGTCCAAATACCCCCAGTGGACCAACAATCAGGTCCTCCGCGTCATGCTCAACACGGCCGGCGGCCCCAAGAACGGGGACAAGCGCAGTGACTACATCGGGTACGGGGTCGTCCGCCCCCGTATCGCTCTGACGAACCCCGGCGACCCCGGCCCGGCGAACGAGTACCCGCTCCCCGACCTGGCCGCAACCAACGCCAACTCGCCTTCCCCTAAGGCTTCTTCGGGAGCCCCCACCCCCAAGCCCTCAGCCCCGCAATCATCGTCCAGCACCACCGACGGAGACAGCGGCAGCAACACAGGCCTGTGGATCGGGCTGGGGGCGGTGGTCGTCGTCGGGGCGGCCGTGGCGGTACCGCTCGTACGGTCACGTCGGCGCCACACCACGTAGAGCGACAGCAGAAAGGCTCGTTGGACCCACTGCCTTTCGCCCAGCTCAACGCCTCGCACCCGCCAGGGGCACGACTCAGCCCCGGAGGGTGGTCACCACGAAGGGCGGCCCCTGTCGGGTCCGCCCGCTCCGGCGGCATCTGCGGCCACCTGCGGCTGCGAAAGCCGACGCGGAGTGAATATCCCGTATGTGATGGACGTCAGGCGGCTGTGTCCGTCGCGCTTGAACGTGGCAGCGGCCTGATTGTTCCGGCGGCTCAGGAACGCAGCGCGATCCACCACGACCTGGACGGTGAGACCGCGGAACGCATGATGTCTGCCGATCTGCTACTGCTCGATGGGAAGAGGGAAGGGGGACGGTCATGGCGACGTGGGGACTGGTCCTGGAGACAACGATCGGCATGGGGGAGCGCAAACACACCGAGGCCTACGTGATGGCGCACGTGGAGGGTGGGCGTGAGATGGCTCTGGCGGAGCTGGAGAGGCGGGCGCGTGCCTACACTCCGGCGCACCCCAGGAGCCCCAAGCGTCGCCGTCTCTTTCGCGACGGTGATGGATTTCTGCTGGTTGTCGACGGCGCGTGGCAGTCCCACGCCACTCGCTTCTCCGCTGTCGAACTCTTGGACGACACCGACCGCCCTGCACCAGCGGAACGGGTCAGCGATGAGCCAGTCGCGGTTGAGGCGCTGTCGGCCACGACACCGACATCGACGCCGGAGTTCCCGCCACCGCCCCCGTCGCCGCCACCGCCCCCGTCGCCGCCGTCGCCGCCGTCGGTGGCGCGCGACGAGGATGGCGTGCCGGTGAAACCGGCATGGCTGGGACGCACCGACCTGCCGTGAGAGGAGTTGCTGCGCGGCATGGTCTACAGCGTCGATCACCGTGATCCTGCTACCTGGAACCCGTACGCCCCCCTCGTCGAACAAAAGGTCGGCATGCGGGTTCCGGGACCTCGTCGACCGGGAGGCCCGGGAGGCCCGGGAGGGCAAGCCTACGACGCGCGGTCGCGGGGGCGCCGTACCACGTAGAAGCCCGCTAAGAACCACGTAGAACCGGGCACCCCCGTCAACCCATCCGCCCCATCCCAGCCATTCAGGGGGGATGAAACGGCCACGTCCGCCCATAGCCGGAGCATGTGCTGGCGCGAAGAGCGGGCCGTCCGTACGGTTTGGAAGCGGTAAGGAGTCGTCCGGGGGCGTACGGGGGCTGGGGTCCGCATGTCGTTCGAGGAAGAGTGGCGCCAGGCGCAGGCGAGTGCGGCCGCGAATGTGGCGATGCGGCTGAACCGCGTCGACGACGGGCCTGGCGGCCCGGCCGCCGCCGACCTCAGCGTCCGGCGCGACGACCTCGGCGTCGTCGGCGGGGACGCCTTCAAACTCCACGACGGGCTCAGGCGCGACGGCAATCACGCCCGCGAATCCACCGGCGCCGCCGCGACCGCGCTCAGCGCCCGCAACTTCACCTGCGGCGCCGAACTCGCGAAGGTCCGCACCAAGTGGGACACCCAGCTCCGCACGCTCAGCGACGCCTGCGCGCAGATCTCCAACCACCTCGACTACTCGTTGGCCGCCCACGCCAAGGACGACCAACGCATTGGCGGCGAGCTGATCGCGGTGTCGCGGATCGACGAGTACCTGAAGTAGACGAGTACCTGAAGTGATCGACGAGTACCTGAAGTAGGGGTCGGTACGAGGACATGCTCACGTACGACGACGTGGTGAACTCCCCGCTCGACAAGCTGAAGACGGCGGTCGACGACTGGTCGGACATGGTCACCAAGCTGAAGACCCTCGCCGAAGAGGCTCGCAAGGGGATGAAGGCCCACGCGGACGCGGCTGACTGGGCCGGGGTGAACGCGGGCGTGACCCGGCGGTTCATCGACAAGACGGCCAACGAGTTCGAGGACGCGGCGGCGGAGGCGAAGGGGATCCACGCGGTCCTGGCGGATGGGTACGGGGCGTTCAAGCGGGCCAAGGACGAGTTACAGAAGATCGTCGACGGCTCGGAGAAGTCCGGCATCGTCGTCGACTCCCGTGGCAACGTCACCGCCCGCTACTCCGTCGCCGCGGACTACTCCGCGCACCACACCACCCCCGGCGTCTCCCTCGATCCCGAACTCAAGCGGCAGAACGACGCCGTCGCCGAGTGGCAGCGTCGTATCAAGGCGATCGTGGAGGAGTGCGGCGAGGCGGACGAGTCGCTGCGGCGGGCGCTCGCGGGGAACGCCGGTGGCGAGAACGACTTCGCCGCGCCGAAGTTCCACGACCTGGAGGACGAGAAGGCGGCTCGGGCCGTCGAGCTGGCCCGCCAGGCCACCGGGGCCGGGGGCGTGGCGCGTAACGTCGAGGCCCTTCGCCGGCTCCGGGAGCTCGTGCACGACAACGCGAAGGACCCGGAGTTCGCCACCGCCTTCTACCGCCGGATGGGCGCGGACGGCACGCTGGAGCTGTACACGAAGATGTCGCTGGACGCGACGGGTCTGGGCGCGGCCGGGCGGGACCGGGTCGCGATGGTGCACGGCCTCCAGGACGACATGGGCGAGATGCTGGGCGTCGCCACCGACCATCGGACGCGCGGCCACCTGGACGCCTCCTGGACCCTCGACATGATGCGGGCCGGCCACAAGCGGATCGACATCCCGGGGGTTACGGGCATCGGCGCGAAGGTGTACGGGTACCAGGCGCTCGGTGCGCTGTTGCGGCACGGGCAGTACGACAAGGAGTTCCTGGTCCCGATCGGGCGCGACATGGTCGGGATGGAGCACAAGGACCCCGGTATCTGGGAGGGGAACGTCCCGACCGCCCCGGCGCTGGCCCTCAACCTCGACAAGGGGGGCGGCCGCGGCTTCGACCCCATGACCGGTCTGATGCAGGCCCTGGGCAACAACCCGGAGGCGGCCACGGCCTTCTTCAACGAGCCCGTACGCGAGGACAGCGACGGGGACGGGATCGTCACCACCGACGACAAGCCGGTCTCCGGTGACCAGGGCCGCCCCCAGGGGATGGTCGACTACGCCCTGGACCGCAAGCCGACAGCGGACTGGTTCGACGCGGCCCCCACCGACGGCCCCCTCCCGACCCCCCTCCAGACGGCAACCGGGAACGCGCTGGAGGCGGCGGTCACGGGGCGGGTGGTGGGCGATGAGAACGCGAGGCCCGTGGAGCATACGGAGCAGATGGCCGGCGTGATGGAGCGGGTTGTCTCGAAGGTGGGGGGCGAGCCGCAGCTGGTGCTGGGCGAGGGGGAGAAGCCCGGCCCGCTGGAGGGGTTGTCGGGGAACTTCGGGAACATGGCCGCCGAATACATGCCGGACCTTCAGGCGGCGACCGAGGACGGGGCGCACCAGGCCAAGGTGGTCGGGGTACAGGCGCACTTCGACAAGGGAGTGATGGGGCACTTCCTCGGCGCGGTGGCGCAGGACCCGGAGGCGTACGGTTCGATCACCAATGCGCAGCAGGCGTACACCACGTTGCTGGTGCGCGATGTTTTCGCTCATCCGGAGAACCACGGGTCGGACGTGGGAGCCGCCGTGATCAACGCGGTTCACCCCGGCGGCCAGATCGCCGGAATGATGGCCCAGGCCCGGGTCGAGGCGATCTTCGACAAGCACTCGGCGGACGACTCCCAGTTCAACGAAGCGCTTCAGGAGAAGGCCGACTGGGTCAACCGGGTAGTCGACGGCGTGGGAGGGAAGTTCATCGAGCTGCTGCCAGTCGGCGGGGAAGCGGTGGGGTGGCTGAAGGACGACATTACGAAGGCCGTCGTGGACAGCCACCAGAGAGACACTTCGGCGGAAGCCAGTCAGGAAGCGGCCGCAGCGTATTCCCATGCCGAGAAGGGCGCCAGCGATGCCGCGTCGGCCGCGGTGGGGAACGCAGGCAGGAGTGCCGGAGTGCCGATCCGCGATGTACGGGAGTACCAGGGATTGGCTTCTTCCCAGACGGGTGACGCTTTCGCGGACGGTCGCGGTCACGCGGCGAGCGCCTCGAAGGGCGGAGCGAAGTGATCAGAGGCGTGGGCAGGATATCGGCCGTGTCGATGGCCGCTCTGCTCGTGCTCAGTAGCTGTTCGGGCAAGGAGAAGGAGTCCGTACCGAGCCTTCCGGGAAGCCTCTGCTGGGGCGAATTCACCGGCAGCACCGTCGCCCCGCTCCTGCCGACCGGCAAGCAGGCGCAAGTGCTGATGCCGGATGGGCCGACGTTCGATGTGTTTCGCTCCCGGTACCGGCCGTCTGTCGCCTGCAAGGTATTGGTGGATGGGAAGGAAGGCTTTCGAGCCTTCGCCCAACGCCGCAGCAGGGGGAAGGGTGATGACTGGGCTTCCCGAGGAAACTCCGCGACGCGAAT
Organism: Streptomyces sp. NPDC023838; assembly: GCF_040639555.1. NCBI lineage: Bacteria > Bacillati > Actinomycetota > Actinomycetes > Kitasatosporales > Streptomycetaceae > Streptomyces > Streptomyces sp. NPDC023838. The sequence goes on along the minus strand of NZ_JBFAAD010000010.1, from coordinate 124,691 downwards.
CGCGATAGGTGACGAAGGCTTCATCTGGAAGACGGGCGTGACCTCCGTCATCTTGTGCGAGCGGCCCGACTTGCCGAGGGGGCAGGATTCCGCCCTGGACAAGTCGGAGAGATACGTGGTGCTGGAGATCAACGCGAACAAGGCTCCGGACAATCGGAAGACCAGGGATGTTCTGGCGTCCTTGATGAAGCAGTACGTGCAGTTCGCCGACCGGGGCCTGAAATGCGCGAAGGGGGCCTGACATCAGGGCGCCGGGGCTTCATGTCTGTTGATCGAGGGAGAAGGGAAGCCTTGTGCGTGGGCTGAGGTGTGCCTGGATCGCGGGGGCTTCACGGCCTGTTCGGAACGATGGCCGGGTGGATGCCACGGCCATCGGACGACGCTGAACACACGGGAGTTCCAGGAGGCGTCCCTGAGCGTGTTGTATGCCGCGTCGCTCAAGGTCGTGAAGGAGGTGGGTTGCGGGAACTCCGGTGGGTTGCCGGATCCGCTGGTCCTGGAACCGGTGGCCTGAGGCTGTAAGCGGCAAGAGCGGGCGCCCCTGCGCCCAGGGGCGCCCACTCTCGGGTGGGCGTGGAGACCGTGACCGGAATCGAACCGGCGTAACTCGCTTTGCAGGCGAGCCCCTCAGCCACTCGGGCACACGGTCGGGTGGTGACTTCTTCGACCGTAGGGGGCGGGGGAGGAGGGGGGAAGGGGAGCTCGGGGGCTGCAATGGGACTGCCATGTTGCGTTCATGTGTGTGGGGGAAGGGAGGGGGATGCGGTGGCGGAGCTGGGTGGGTGTGGGGCCTGGGGCGTACGACCTAATGCTGAGGTGGGGGGCGTCTCCGGACAGGGGTCATAGGGGTTCTTGAGCCTTACTGTGGGCCCATGAGCGCCCTGGAATCAGCCGACGCGGATGTCACCTCGTCCCGTACCCCCCGCCCCTCCGGCCCCGACCCCTCCGGCTCCGCCCCCTCCGGCCCCGGCGCCCCCGGCACCCCCGGCATCCTCGGCAAAACCCACCGCGCTCTCAGCATCGGCACCATCGCCGTCGTCCTCCTCATCGCCTTCGAGGCGACCGCCGTCGGGACCGCCATGCCGGTCGCGGCGCGGGAGTTGGACGGGGTGTCGCTGTACGCGTTCGCCTTCTCCTCGTACTTCACGACCAGCCTGTTCGGGATGGTCGTCGCCGGGCAGTGGGCCGACCGGCGGGGGCCGCTGGGGGCGCTCGCGGTGGGGATATCGGCGTTCGGGGCGGGGCTGCTGCTGTCCGGGACGGCGGTCAACATGTGGACGTTCATCGCCGGGCGGGCCGTCCAGGGGCTCGGGGGCGGGCTGGTCATCGTGGCGCTGTACGTCGTCGTCGGGCGCGCCTACCCGGAGCCGATGCGGCCCGCGATCATGGCGGCGTTCGCGGCGAGCTGGGTCGTGCCGTCGGTGGTCGGGCCGCTGGCCGCGGGCAGCGTCACCGAGCACCTCGGGTGGCGGTGGGTGTTCGTGGGGATCCCCGCGCTTGTCGCCTTTCCGCTCGCGCTCGCGCTGCCCGCGATCCGGCGCATGGCTTCCGGGCCCGCCGATCCCTCGGCGCCGGTGGAGGCGTTCGACCGGCGGCGGATCCGGCTCGCGCTGATGATCTCGCTGGGGGCGGGGCTCCTCCAGTACGCCGGGCAGGACCTGCGGTGGCTGTCGCTGCTACCCGCCGCCGTGGGCTTCGCGCTGCTGGTGCCCGCCGTCGCGGGGCGGCGCGCGCTGCTGCCGCGCGGGACGTACCGGGCGGCGCGCGGGCTGCCGTCCGTGGTGCTGCTGCGGGGGATCGCGGCGGGGTCGTTCATCGCGGCGGAGTCGTTCGTACCGCTGATGCTGGTGACGCAGCGGGGGCTGTCGCCGACGATGGCCGGGTTCTCGCTGGCGGCGGGCGGGGCGACATGGGCGCTCGGGTCGTACGTGCAGGCCCGGCCGTGGGCCGAGCCGTACCGGGAGCGGCTGATGGTGGTGGGGATGTTGATGGTCGCCTCGGCCATCGCCACGGCGCCGACCGTGCTGCTCTCGTGGGTGCCGGTGTGGGTGGTGGCGGTCGCCTGGGGCGTGGGGTGCTTCGGGATGGGGATGGTCATCGCCTCCACGAGTGTGCTGCTGCTGAAGCTGTCGGCGCCGGAGGAGGCGGGGGCGAACTCGGCGGCCCTCCAGATCTCGGACGGCCTGTCGAACGTGCTGCTGCTCGCGGGGGGTGGGGCGGCGTTCGCGGCGCTGGGGGGCGGGTCGGTGGGGGCCGCGCATGACGCGGTGGTGGTGGGTGGTTCGGCTGGGCATCCGGGGGCCTTCGCGGCGGTGTTTCTGCCGATGGCGGGGGTTGCGGTGGTGGGGGCTTGGGTGGGGGTGCGGCTGGGGGAGCGGTGAGTTGCCCCTCCCCGCCCCTTCCCTAAACCCTCCGGGGGTGGGTGGGGGGTGGAGGTTTCCCGCGGGCTGCGCCCCCGGACCCCTGTTGCAGGGGCTGCACCCCCGGACCCCTGTTGCGGGGCCTGCGGCCCCTGCACCCCGCTTCGGGGCTCCGCCCCGGACCTGGTGGGGTGGGTGGGTTAGAGGGGCTCTGCCCCCCGGACCCCGTGCAGGGGGTGAGTGGGCTACCGGGGGTTCTGCCCCCCCCGGACCCCGTGCAGGGGGTGGTTGGGCTACCGGGGGCTTCGCCCCCCCCGGGTCCCCGTTCGTCTGCGTTTTGGTCGTGGTCGGTTGCTCGCGCAGTTCCCCGCGCCCCTATAGGGGCGCCCCGCAGGGGCGCATTCAGGGGCGCGGCGAACTGCGCGACCAGCCCCCACCGGCCCGCAGGCGAAGCACCCAGCCGCCCGGCCGAGGGCTTCAGGGAAGGGGCGGGGTGGGGAGACCCCAACCCCTGTGAACCCGCTCACCCCCCACCCCCCACCCGCCCCGTCGACCCCGAATCGCCCCCAGCCCACCGGTAAGGTGGCCCGGTTGTCGTACGTACGTGACCGCAACCCCGACCACAACAGCCAAGCCCGCGCCGCCGCCCCGACCGCACGAACCGGAGACCGTGACTACTACCGCCTCCCACCACCTCTCACCCGCCTTTCCCGGGCGTGCCCCCTGGGGTACGGCCAACAAGCTGCGTGCCTGGCAGCAGGGGGCGCTGGAGAAGTACGTCCAGGAGCAGCCGCGTGACTTCCTCGCCGTCGCCACGCCCGGCGCCGGCAAGACGACGTTCGCGCTGACTCTCGCGTCGTGGCTGCTGCACCACCACGTCGTGCAGCAGATCACCGTCGTCGCGCCGACCGAGCACCTGAAGAAGCAGTGGGCGGAGGCCGCGGCGCGGATAGGCATCCGGCTGGATCCCGACTACAGCGCGGGGCCGCTGAGCAAGGAGTACCACGGGGTCGCCGTGACGTACGCCGGTGTCGGCGTGCGCCCCATGCTCCACCGCAACCGGTGCGAGCAGCGCAAGACCCTCGTCATTCTCGACGAGATCCACCACGCCGGCGACAGCAAGTCGTGGGGCGAGGCCTGCCTCGAAGCCTTCGATCCCGCCACCCGGCGTCTCGCCCTCACCGGCACCCCCTTCCGCTCCGACACCAATCCCATCCCCTTCGTCACGTACGAGGAAGGCAACGACGGGATCCGGCGGTCCTCCGCCGACTACACGTACGGGTACGGCAACGCCCTCGGCGACGGCGTCGTGCGGCCCGTCATCTTCCTCTCCTACAGCGGCAACATGCGCTGGCGCACCAAGGCCGGGGACGAGATCGAGGCGCGGCTCGGGGAGCCCCTCACCAAGGACGCCATCTCGCAGGCCTGGCGCACCGCGCTCGACCCGCGCGGCGACTGGATGCCGAACGTGCTGCGCGCCGCCGACCAGCGGCTGACCGAGGTCCGCAAGGGCATCCCGGACGCCGGCGCCCTAGTCATCGCCTCCGACCAGGACTCCGCCCGCGCCTACGCCAAGCTCCTCCGGGAGATCACCGGCAACAAGGCGACCGTCGTTCTCTCCGACGACAACGGTGCCTCGAAGAAGATCGACGAGTTCACTCACAGCGACGACCGGTGGATGGTCGCCGTTCGGATGGTGTCCGAGGGTGTCGACGTTCCCCGGCTCGCCGTCGGTGTGTACGCCACCACCATCTCCACCCCCCTCTTCTTCGCCCAGGCCGTCGGCCGTTTCGTACGGTCGCGGCGGCGCGGCGAGACCGCCTCCGTCTTCGTGCCCACCATCCCGACCCTGCTGAGCTTCGCCTCCGAGATGGAGGTCGAGCGCGACCACGTGCTCGACAAGCCCAAGAAGGACGGCGAGGAGGACCCGTACGCCGAGGAGGACAAGCTCCTCGCCGAGGCCGAGAAGCAGCAGGACGAGGACACCGGCGAGCAGGACATGCTCCCCTTCGAGGCCCTGGAGTCCGACGCCGTCTTCGACCGGGTGCTGTACGACGGCGCCGAGTTCGGCATGCAGGCCCACCCGGGGAGCGAGGAAGAGCAGGACTATCTCGGCATCCCCGGGCTCCTCGAACCCGATCAGGTGCAGCTGCTCCTCCAGAAGCGGCAGGCCCGGCAGATCGCGCACAGCCGGCAGAAGCCCGCCGACCAGGCCGACCTCCTGGAGATGCCCGCCGAGCGGCGGCCCGTCGTCTCCCACAAGGAGCTCCTTGAGCTGCGCAAGCAGCTGAACACGATGGTCGGCGCGTACGTCCACCAGAGCGGCAAGCCGCACGGCGTCATCCACACCGAGCTGCGACGGGTGTGCGGCGGGCCGCCGAGCGCCGAGGCCACGGCCGGGCAGATCCGGGAGCGGATCAAGAAGGTGCAGGAGTGGGCCACGCGGATGAAGTGACTCCGGCCGGGGCGTAGGAAGCAGGCGTCCGCGTACGGGAGTTGGCCTCGGTGCGTGCTCGGCGGGGCCCGGTCGCGACTCTCCGGGCTCCGCCCTCTCTGCCTCCGGGGACGGGAAGCAGCCGTACCCCCATCGGTCATCGGACGGCAAAGTCGGCCGCGGTGGCCAAGCCCCCGGGCACCCTGGAATCAGGTCCCGAACCAGGAGCAATGCCCCGGGTCGTCAACGTGCGCGCCCGGATTCTGGACGAGGGCTTCCGCTGAGCGGGACCGATCGCTACTGTCCCGCCATGCAAAACGCCCCGTGGCAGCGCCGCCGCGGAGCGCAGCCGGTGCCATGGCCTGCCGGCGGCCTCTGTGCGCGTCGCCGATGGGACCGGTGCCGCGATCCCGTGGGGAGCCGCCGCGACTCACCATAAGGAGTGGGCGTCGTGACCGCGGAGACCTCTCAGACGCTCGACCGGGGACTGCGTGTCCTCAAACTGCTCGCCGACACCGACCACGGCCTGACCGTCACCGAGTTGTCCAACAAACTCGGCGTCAACCGGACGGTGGTCTACCGTCTGCTCGCCACACTGGAACAGCACGCTCTCGTACGACGTGATCTGGGCGGCCGCGCCCGGGTCGGCCTCGGCGTGCTGCGGCTCGGCCGGCAGGTCCATCCCCTCGTACGGGAGGCGGCCCTGCCCGCGCTGCGCTCGCTCGCCGAGGACATCGGGGCGACCGCGCACCTCACGCTGGTCGACGGGGCCGACGCGCTCGCCGTCGCCGTCGTCGAGCCGACCTGGACCGACTACCACGTGGCCTACCGGGCCGGCTTCCGCCACCCGCTGGACCGGGGCGCCGCGGGCCGCGCCATCCTCTCCGCCCGCCAGGCCGGCGGCCTCGTCGACCCGGGCTTCACGCTCACCCACGGCGAGCTGGAGGCCGGGGCGAGCGGTGCCGCCGCGCCGCTGGTCGGGGTCACGGGGATAGAGGGCAGCGTGGGCGTGGTCATGCTCGCGGACGCCGTACCGGAGCGGGTCGGTCCGAGGGTGGTGGACGCGGCACGGGAGGTCGCGGACGCGCTGCGGTAGAAGAGCGGTGGAAGAAGCGGTGGAAGAAGCGGTAGAGGAATCGGTAGAGGAATCGGCCTCTCCGGCGGTCGAGGAGCGGGTGTGCGCGGGCAGAGCGCCCGTGTGCGGCGGCGCCGCGACCGGGGCCCGGGGCGGAGCCCCGGTCAGCAGCCACACGCGCCCCGATACATTGGGTGCGTGCATCCCCGTCACTCACGCCTCCGCAACCTCGCCATCGGCTCCGCCCCCGTCGTCGCGCTGCTCGCCGTCGTCGGCTTCGCGCCGCTGCCGTTCTCGGTGGCACAGCCGGGGCTGACCGCGAACGTGCTCGGGGACGACCAGGGCACACCGGTGATCACCATCGAGGGCAAGCCAGCCCGGCACACCACCGGGCAGCTGCGGATGACGACCATCGAGGCGACCGGGCCGTCCGCCGACGTGGGGATCGCGGACGTGGTGCGCGCCTGGTTCCGTACCGACCAGGCCGTCATGCCCCGCAACTCGGTCTACCCGAGCGGCGGCAGCGACAAGGAGATCACCGAGCACAACCGGGCCGAGATGAAGGAGTCGCAGGACAGCGCCACCGCGGCCGCCCTGAACTACCTCCACCTCGGCCCGAACCAGGTCAAGGTCAAGCTGAACCTGGCCGATGTCGGCGGGCCCAGCGCGGGCCTGCTCTTCTCCCTCGGCATCGTCGACAAGCTCGACGGCAACGGCTCCGGCGGCGAGCTCACCGGCGGCCGTACGATCGCCGGTACGGGCACGATCGACGCGGACGGCGATGTCGGCGCGGTCGGCGGCGTCTCGCTCAAGACGCAGGCCGCGCGGCGGGACGGCGCGACCGTGTTCCTCGTGCCGAAGGCGGAGTGCTCGGACGCCCGCGCCGAGCTGCCGAAGGGGCTCCGGCTGGTCCCCGTCACCACCCTGTCGGGCGCGGTGTCGGCCCTGAAGGCCCTGGACAAGGGCGGCGACGTCCCGAGCTGCTAGCCCGTGACGCTTGCGGGGGCCTGCGTCCCGAGGGCTAGCCCGTGACGCCTGTGGCGGCGGTGTCCCGATCCGCTGGCCGGTGAGGGCTGCGGTGGCTGCGTCCCGATCCGCTAGCCGGTGGCGCCTGCCGTGGCCGCGCGCTTCAACTCATCGCCCTGCGGCGGGAGTTGCGCGTCCATCGTGCGCCACGCCGGAAACACCAGTGGGCTCAGCGTCGTCGCCAGGTACACCGCGCCCACCACCAGCAGCGCGCCCCGTGCCCCCACGCCGTCCACCAGCAGGCCCGCGCCGAGGCCGCCGAGGGGCATCGCCAGCTCGCACCCGGCCGTGAGCGCGCCGGACACCCGGCTGCGCAGCTCCTGGGGGACGCGTTCGTACGTGATCGTCGTCAGGATCGGGTTGAGCATGCCGCCCGCGAGGCCGCCGAGCGCCATCGTGGCGGCGAGCGGCAGCGCCGAGCCGGTCAGCGCGGCGACCACGAAGCGGGGCGCGCCCGCCAGGACGAAGGCGGCGGTGAACACCGCGCGCCGGGGGAACCGGTGGCCCACCACCCCGTACAGCAGCGCACCGAACAGTCCGCCCGCGCCGAACGAGGCGGTGAGCAGCCCCAGTTGGGTGGAGCCGCCCAGGTCGCGCTCGGCGTGCACCGGCAGCAGGACGGCATTCCAGCCCTGGTCGAGGCCGTTGGTGACCATGACCATCACGGTGACCGCGAGCAGCAGCCGGGCGCGCAGCAGGAAGGTGTACGTCTCGCGGACTTCGGCCCGGTAGGTGACGAGGGAGACCGGCGCCGCGTCCCGTACCGGCTCGGCCGCGCGGAGGCCGCGCACGCCGACGGCGACGAGCAGCGCGGACGTGCCGAACGTCGCCGCGTCCAGGAGCAGTACGGACTCGGCGCCGACCAGCGCGATCAGCAGCCCGGCGAGCGCGGCCCCCGCCATCCTGGCGCCGCGCTGCACGGCGTCGAAGAGGCTGGCCGCGCGGGTCAGGGTCGTACCGGCGCGTTCGGCGAGGTCGGGGACCAGGACGTAACGGGCGGTCCGGCCGGGCGTCGCGGCCAGCCCTTCGAGCGCCATCAGCGCGCACAGCAGCCAGAAGTGGAGCGCGCCCGCGAAGTGGAGCAGCGGGACGGCGCCGACGGCGAGCGCGCAGACGAGGTCGGAGCCGATGCTCACCCGGCGTCGCCCCAGCCGGTCGATGACTGGTCCCCCGATCAGCGCGGCCACCACGATCGGCAGGGTGGCGCAGAACGCCACCACCCCGGCCCGCCCGGCGCTGCCGGTAGTCTCCAGGACGAACCACGGCACGCCGATGAGCGTCAGCGAACTGCCCGCGGTGGAAATGGTGTTGGCCGTCAGGACCGCGGCCAGCGGAGTACGTGTGCGTGTACCTGTACGTGTACGTGGAGGAGTGCGTGGGGTGCTCTTCTCCTCGGCTTGCCCCCCGTCGCCGCTCATGCGATACGGGTGCGGTGGCGTGTCGGGGGCTGGGCGGCGATCCGGTTGCCCAACTCAACTATCTTCAGGCCGACTTGGACGCGTATGCGGCGGCGGTCACGCGGTATGAGCGCGTGGTCGGCGGCTTCCCGGCGGAGTTCGGCGGCGCGGAGTTCGTGCAGGGTGAGGTGCGTGGAGGGCAGCATGGTGCGTGATCCCTTCGCTGCTCGTGGTTCCGGGTGGGGTCGGGTCAGTGGCTCTTGCGCGGGAACGAGTGCAGGTGGACGCGGACCTGGGCGGTGTCCTCGGCGTCGGAGTGGGCGAGGCCGCGGTAGCTCTCGATCAGCTCGTGCGTCTTCTCGTTGAGCTCGCGCAGCTGCGCGGCGGTCAGCCGGAGCGTGAAGTCGCTCATGTCCGCGTTGGTGGCCCACTCGTCGGCCCACTCGTTCATGGTCCCCAGCCAGGTCGAGAGCTCCTGCGTGTGGATGGTCGCGATCTCGTGCTTGAACAGGTCGACAGCGCCACGCACCTCGGGGTCGGGGTTGTTGTGCAGCTCCTCGGAGAAGCTGGTGCCGTCGTGGGTGGCCCGCCACCAGCGCTCGCGGCCCTTGCCGTGCTCGGGGGCGTCCTCGACGAAGCCGTGCGCGGCGAGCTGGCGCAGGTGGTAGCTGGTGGCGCCGCTGGACTCGCCGAGCCGTTCGCCCAGCTGGGAGGCGGTGGCCGGCCCGTCGTGCCGCAGCGAGCCCAGGAGGCGGATCCGCAGGGGATGGGCCAGGCCGCGCAGGGAGCGCGCGTCGAGCGTGCGCTCCCTGGGCTCGGGCTTGGCGGCCTCGCCCTTTACGGCCTCAGCCGCCGAGCCGTCGCGCTTCGGGGCGTCATCGTGCTTGGTCATGGCTCAACCGTAGACCTGCAAAGAACCCGTTGCAACCTTTTCTTTGCATCGAAGTCTCTGCATCCGGATCTTTGCAGCGAGGCCTTTGCAGCGAGGTCTTTGCAGCCGGGGCTCACCGGCTGCTCGCCCCCTCTGCTCAGCCTCTGACGGAGTCCTCCGCGGCCTGCTCCACCAGCGGGATGATCCGCAGCGGCACGGGGTTCTCCATGACGATCGCCGTGGAGGCCCGGACGATCCCCTCAAAACCGACGACCCGGTCGATCACCCGCTGGAGATCGGCGTTGGAGCGGGCCACCAGGCGGCAGAGCATGTCGCCGTGCCCGGTCGTGGTGTGCAGCTCCAGGACCTCGGGCACGGTGGCCAAGTGCGCCCGTACGTCGGCGCCCTGGCCCTGTTTGATCTCCAGGGTCGCGAAGGCGGTGACCGGGTAGCCGAGCGCCGCCGGGTCGACGTCCGGGCCGAATCCCCGGATGACTCCGTTCGACTGAAGCCGGTCGAGCCGGGCCTGGACGGTGCCGCGCGCCACGCCGAGCCTGCGGGACGCCTCAAGAACCCCGATACGCGGCTCCCGCGCCAGGAGCACGATGAGACGCCCGTCCAGATGATCGATCGCCATGAGCCTCTCCGGATGGTCACGATGTACAGAAAGCGGGTGGGGGTGGCCCCACGGGTGGGCAGATTGCCCACTCCAAACACAAACTATTGCGCACCTTGCAGGACAGGGGGAGCCTGCCGCTATGACTGAGACCATCGATCACACCCCCGACACCGCCCGGCAGGCCGACCCCTTCCCGGTGAAGGGAATGGACGCGGTCGTCTTCGCCGTGGGCAACGCCAAGCAGGCCGCGCACTACTACTCGACCGCCTTCGGCATGAAGCTCGTCGCGTACTCCGGACCGGAGAACGGCAGCCGCGAGACCGCCTCGTACGTCCTGACCAACGGGTCGGCGCGTTTCGTGTTCACCTCCGTCATCAAGGCGTCCACCGACCACGGCCGCTTCCTGGCCGACCACGTGGCCGAGCACGGGGACGGCGTCGTCGACCTCGCCATCGAGGTGCCGGACGCGCGCGCGGCGTACGAGTACGCCACCGAGCACGGCGCGACCGGCCTGACCGAGCCGTACGAGGTCAAGGACGAGAACGGCACGGTCGTCCTCGCGGCGATCGCCACGTACGGCAAGACCCGCCACACCCTGGTCGACCGGTCCGGCTACACCGGCCCGTACCTGCCCGGCTTCGTCGCCGCCGACCCGATCGTCGAGCCGCCGGCCAAGCGCACGTTCCAGGCGATCGACCACTGCGTGGGCAACGTCGAGCTCGGCAAGATGAACGAGTGGGTCGCGTTCTACAACAAGGTCATGGGCTTCACGAACATGAAGGAGTTCGTGGGCGACGACATCGCGACCGAGTACAGCGCGCTGATGTCGAAGGTGGTCGCGGACGGCACGCTGAAGGTGAAGTTCCCGATCAACGAGCCGGCCATCGCCAAGAAGAAGTCGCAGATCGACGAGTACCTGGAGTTCTACGGGGGCGCGGGCGTCCAGCACATCGCGCTCGCCACGAACGACATCGTCTCGACGGTACGGGCGATGCGCGCCGCGGGCGTGGCGTTCCTGGACACGCCGGACTCGTACTACGACACGCTCGGCGAGTGGGCGGGCGAGACCCGGGTGCCCGTCGAGACCCTGCGCGAGCTGAAGATCCTGGTGGACCGGGACGAGGACGGCTACCTCCTGCAGATCTTCACGAAGCCGGTGCAGGACCGGCCGACGGTCTTCTTCGAGATGATCGAGCGGCACGGTTCGATGGGCTTCGGCAAGGGCAACTTCAAGGCGCTGTTCGAGGCGATCGAGCGGGAGCAGGAGAAGCGGGGCAATCTGTGACCTGCAACGTGCCGTGTGGTCACGGCAGTTGAAGTACGGTTCGCCCTTGCGGCCCCCACGGCCCTGACCCGTGGGGGCCGCGCCCTTTCCGCCCGGGCGACGGAGTCCGCCTGCGGGAGGCCTCCCGGGGGTGCGGAGTTCGTCTGCGGGCCGTGCTGGGTTGCTCGTGCAGTTCCCCGCGCCCTTTTCAGCCCGGAGTTCGCCTGCGGCCCGGTGGGGGCTGGTCGCGCCCGCGCGGCGGAGCCGCACAATGTCACAGCCCCGCGCCCCTGAATGCGCCCCTGCGGGGCGATCCCTGTGGCAACCCTGGCTGACCCCAACCCCCCAGGGGCGCGGGGAACTGCGCGCTCAGCCGCATGCGGTCCGCAGGCGAAGAGGGGTTCCGGGCGTAGCCCGGGAGAGCGCCCCCGCCCCCGGAGGGTTCAGGGAAGGGGCGGGGTGGGGGAGTTACTGCTCGCGCTTGCGCGGCTGTGGCGCGGCCGCACCCGTCGCCTTACGGGGCGTCGACTCCGAGCCCGAGCCCGAGTCCGAGCCCCACGAAGTCGAGTCCGACGCGGACCCGTACACGTCCTTGGGGCCCCCCTCCGCCGGCTCCCCCAACCCCTCCAGCACCTTCCGCGCCTTCGGCACCAGCAACGGCGAGAAGTACGGATTCGTCCGCAACGCCTCCTCCAGATCGCGCCGAGCGGCCCCCTGCTGCCCCATCTCCCGCTCCAGCACCCCCCGGTGATAGGAGAACAACGCACTCCGCCCACCTTTCTCCGCCGCCTTCTTCGCGAACGCCAGCCCCTCCTCCGGCTCCCGGGCCCGGTACAGCGCCCACCCCAGCGCATCCGCCACCGCCGCGCTCGGCGCCCGCCGCCACTCCGCCCGCAGGCGGTCCACCGCCGAATCCGGCGCGCCGTGGTCCGCCTCGAAGCGGCCGAGGACGAGCGCGTCGCTCACCCCGTGCCCGTCGTCCGAGGCCGCCCGCGCGCGCAGCCGCGCGTACTGGGCGCGGGCGTCCACCTTGAGCCTGAGCGACTCGTACAACTCGCCCAGCTCCAACAGGTATTCGGGACGCGGCAGCCGCGCGATCGCCGCCGCGTAGTCGTGCCGCGCGGCCCCCGTGCGGCCCAGCGCCAGCTCCGCCCGCGCCTTCCCCGCCAGCGCCGCATGCGCCTCCGGATCCGTGCGCAGCGCCGCCGCGTGCTGCGCGAGCGCCTCCGCGGGCTCGCCCCGGTCCCAGGCCAGGTCGCCCAACTGCCGCAGGCAGTCCGCCTTCTGTACGGGCGTCGTGGCGTACGCGGCCGCCTCGGTCAGCGCCGCCGCCGCGTCCTCGCGCCAGCCCCGCTCCCGGTACACCGCCCCCGCCTGGGCCAGCGCCACCGAGCCGCCGCGCAGATCGAGCAGCTGCTCCACGGCCTTGCTCGCCCCCTTGAGGTCACCGAGCCCGCCGTACGCGTCGATCAGCACCGGATACACCGTCCAGCGCTTGGGCTCGCGCCGCCGGACCTGCTCGGCGGCGGCTCGCGCGCCCGCGTAGTCGTGCCGCGCGTTGGCGAGCGCCGCCAGGCCGATCTGCGCCTCCGCGTTGCCCCGCGCCGCGGGCCGCACCGCCAGCGAGCGGCGCAGCGCCCACTCGGCGCGCGGATAGTACGAGGAGTCCGCCGACCGCAGCCCGCGCCCCACGTAGGCGGAGCCGAGCACCGCCCAGGAGGCGTCGTCCGAGGGGTGCCTGCGCACCCACGCCCGCCGGTCCGCGATCAGCGCGGTGAGGTCGGCGGCCGCCGCGGGCGCCCCGGCCCCGACGGCCGTCAGCGCCCGCGCCACCGGCCCCGGAGCGGGCGGCGGCGCGTCGTGGCCGCCGCCGGTCCGGGTCTGCGGCAGGACCACCAGGACCCCGGCGGTCAGCAGCACGGCCACCGCCGCGCCGATCATCGTGCGGCGCGCGGTGCGGGCGGGCGGCGGCCCGGCCGGCTCCAGCGGCGTCGGCCGCGGCGGTGGCGGCAGCGTCAGGGTCTGCCGGTGCGGCGGCCATTCGTGTTCGGTCTCCATGGCGATCACTGTGCGTCCATACGAAGAGCACATCCCGTCCGCGCCCGCCGGGCCGCGCAGGGTTCACACCGATGGCCCCGGGTGCCACGCTGGGATCATGAACGATGGAGCCGAGCCCGTCGCCCCGCCCGCCCCCGAGCCCGTCGCCCCGCCCGCCCCCGAGCCCGTCGCCCCGCCCGCCCCCGAGCCCGTCGCCCCGCCCGCCCCCGAGCCGGGCGTCCTCCTCGAACGGCTGCGCGCGGGCCTGCCCGCCGACGTGCTGATCACCGACCCGGACGTCACCGCCTCCTACGCCCACGACATGGCGAGCTTCTGCGCCGCCGGGGCGCCGGCCGTGGTGGTGCTGCCGAGAACGGTCGAACAGGTCCAGCACGTGATGCGCACCGCCACCGAGCTGCGCGTCCCGGTCGTGCCGCAGGGCGCCCGCACCGGTCTGTCGGGCGGCGCCAACGCCACCGAGGGCTGCATCGTGCTGTCCCTGGTCCGGATGGACCGCATCCTGGAGATCAGCCCGGTCGACCGGGTCGCGGTCGTCGAGCCCGGTGTCGTCAACGCCGTGCTCTCCCGCGAAGTCATGGAACACGGGCTCTACTACCCACCGGATCCGTCCAGTTGGGAGCAGTGCACCATCGGCGGGAACATCGGCACCGCGTCCGGCGGGCTGTGCTGTGTGAAGTACGGGGTGACCGCCGAGTACGTGCTGGGTCTCGACGTCGTGCTCGCCGACGGCCGCCTCCTGGAGACCGGCCGCCGCACCGCCAAGGGCGTCGCCGGATACGACCTGACCCGGCTCTTCGTCGGCTCCGAGGGCAGCCTCGGCATCGTGGTGAAGGCCGTGCTCGCGCTGCGGCCCGCGCCCCCCGAGCAGCTGGTGCTCGCCGCCGAGTTCCCCTCCGCGGCCGCCGCCTGCGACGCGGTCTGCGCGATCATGGAGCGCGGCCACACGCCGTCGCTGCTCGAACTCATGGACCGTACGACCGTACGGGCCGTCAACCGCATGGCGCACATGGGGCTGCCGGACAGCACCGAGGCGCTGCTGCTCTGCGCCTTCGACACCCCCGACCCCGCCGCCGACCTGGCCGCCGTGGGCGAGCTGTGCACCGCGGCGGGAGCCGTCCAGGTGGTCCCGGCGGAGTCGGCCGCCGAGTCCGAACTGCTGCTCCAGGCACGGCGGTTGTCGCTGACGGCTCTGGAGACCATCAAGTCGGCCACGATGATCGACGACGTCTGCGTGCCGCGCTCCCGGCTCGCCGCGATGCTGGAGGGGACCTCCGCGATCGCCGCCAAGTACGACCTGACCATCGGCGTCTGCGCGCACGCCGGGGACGGCAACACCCACCCGGTCGTCTGCTTCGACGCCGCCGACGAGGACGAGTCGCGGAGGGCCCGCGAGTCCTTCGACGAGATCATGGCGCTCGGCCTGGAGCTGGGCGGCACGATCACCGGTGAGCACGGCGTGGGCGTACTGAAGAAGGAGTGGCTCGCCCGCGAACTCGGCCCGGTGGGCGTGGAGATGCAGCGCGCGCTCAAGCACACCTTCGACCCGCTGGGCCTGCTGAACCCCGGCAAGCTGTTCTGAACAACCGTTACGCCTGTGACCTCCGTGCCTGTGATCCCTCCCGTCACGCACCGTCCTCCGGCCGCGACTCGTCCGAGGGCCACGGGTCGTTGAGGTACAGCTCCTCGGCGCGGCTGCGGCCGGTCGCGCGGCCGGTCGTCGGCGCGAGCAGCTCGGCGAGTCCGTCGTCGACGCCGAGCTGCTCGGTCTCAGAACCCGGAGGGACCACCCGCAGCGTCCGCTCCAGCCACGCCGACACCTGGGCGGACGGCGCCTCCAGGAGCGCGTCGCCGTCCGGCGAGCTGAGCGCCATCAGGATCACACTGCTCCCGTCCACCTTGGTGGGCCAGATCCGGACGTCGCCGTGGCCGCACGGCCGGAACACCCCCTCGACGAGCAGCTCACGGGCGAACGTCCAGTTCACGGGGTGGTCGGTGCCGATGTGGAAGGTGATGTGCACGGCGTACGGGTCGTCCGTGCGATAGGTCAGCCTGGCCGGGACCGGGATGCTGCGCTCGGGCGACAGCACGAGTTTGAGCTCCAGCTCGCGTTCCACCACGGTGTGCATGACAGTGCCTTTCCTCTCCGCGTACGAGCCCTGGATCGGGCTTCACCAGGTGAGAGCGGGGTGCGGCGCTGCTATGACGCGACTTCCGGAAGATTTTTCCGACGGCCGGGGGAGGGGCCGGGCAGGGGCGGGGAAGCGGCAGGGGAGCGGGCCGGAGAGGGCCGGGAAGAGGCCGGGAAGGGGCTGGGGGAGGGCTCGGACGGGGCTTTCGGACCGTGTTCCCGGGCGGGTGGGGCGCCCCTCCACGTTGACCGGATAGTGGTCGGTAGCGACGGACCCGCCCGGTGGCGGCCGCCCGTCTGGTAGATGTGGACCCTTGTATTGACGAGGCACACGAGCAGATACGGGACCGTGATGAGCGCCCCCACCCCGGCAACCGGTGACGGCACGCCCGCCCCTGGGTTCTATCCAGATCCGTCCATCCCCGGATATGTCCGGTACTGGAACGGCGCCGCCTGGGTGCCCGGTACGAGCCGGCCCGCCCCGGCGGAGGGCGAGGCCATGCCCGTGCCGCCGGCCGGTGCGGCCCCGGCCGCGCCCGCCCTCGCCTCGGCCCCGCCGGCGCCGATGCCCGCGCCCGCGCCCGCCGTGGAGGAGACGGGCCCCGTCTTCCTCGACGAGCCCGAGCCCGCCCCCCTCCACGGCAGCCGCCCCGACCCGGCCCCCGCGTGGCACGCGGACGCCTCGCACCAGTCGGGCTTCGGCGACGACGCGGCGCGGCGGGTCTCGTGGGGGCAGCCGGGGGATCCGGCGCCAGGGCGGACCGGGCAGACCGGGCAGACCGGGCAGACCGGGCAGACCGGCCGGCCGGGACAGGCGCCCCAGCCCTTCCCCGGGCAGCCGCTTCCCGTACAACCCCTTCCCGTGCAGCCCGAGGCCGGGCGGCCGCAGCCGCTTCCGCTGCCCGCCGGGTCGGCGTCCGAGCGCGGTGGGGCGGCTGTGCCGTTGCCCGCCGACCCGGCTCCCGTCCCGCCGAACCAGGGGAGCGGCCAGGGCCCGTCGGCCGCGCCTGTCCCGGTGCAGTCGTTGCCCGCGCAGCCGTTGCCGGGCAGGCAGCGGCCCGGTGACCCGCGCGTCGGGGACGACCCGCGCGTGGCCGACCCGCGCCGGGGCGAGCCGCAGGGGCCCCCGGCCGCCGTGCGCCCCGCGCCCGCCCGGGCCGCGCTGCCCTCGGCGCCGGTCGCCCCGCAGCAGCCCGCGCCCGTACAGCCCCAGCAGCCCGCCCCCGTACAGCAGCAGGCCCCCGTGGTCTCCTCGCCCGTCACCACCGGGTCTGGCGGGGGTTCCGCGTCCTGGGCGCAGCAGGTGCACCAACTGGCGCGACCCGAGGAGCGGTCGGGGCCCGGGGAGCCCGTGGTGCCGTGGAAGCCGCCCGTGGAGGACCCGTTCCTGCGGGCCGCGCGGGCGCAGGCCGCCGCCCGGCCCGCCGGTCTCGGGCGGCGCCTGGCCGCCCGGCTCGTGGACACCGTGGTGCTCGGCGTAGCCGTCGCCGGGCTCGCCATACCGCTCTGGATCAAGGGCGCGGACCACATCCAGGAGAAGATCGACGCCGCGAAGCTGTCCGGCGAGACGGTGACGGTCTACCTCCTGGACGCCACCACCGCCGGCTATCTCGCGATCGTGCTCGGCGCCTTCCTGCTCCTGGGCCTGCTCTACGAGGCGCTGCCCACCGCCAAGTGGGGCCGCACGCTGGGCAAGCGGCTGCTGCGGGTCCAGGTGCGCGACATCGAGTCGCACGAGCCGCCCGCCTTCGGCGCTGCGCTGCGCCGCTGGCTGGTCTACGGCGTCCTGGGCGTGCTGGCCGTCGGCGTGCTCAACGTCGTGTGGTGCCTGTTCGACCGCCCGTGGCGCCAATGCTGGCACGACAAGGCGGCCCGTACGTTCGTCGCGGGCACCTGACGCCGGGTCGCGCGTCGGCCGTACCCCGAACGGGCCCCGTGTCATTGCGGGGCCCCACCCCGCGCGATGCACTGCGGACATGACCACCGAACCGCCGCCCGGCCAGCCACCCGAGGACGACCCGTTCCTCAAGAGGCCCCAGGAGCCCGCCCCGCCCCCCGACGGGAGCCAGGGCCCGCCCCCCGGAGGCGGCTCACCTCCGGGCAGCGGCGCCCCTCCCCCCGGCGGCGGTCCGTACGGGAGCCCTCCCCCCGGAAGCCCCTACGGCTCGCCGCCCCCCGGCTCGCCCTATGGCGCCGCCCCGCCGCCGTACGACGCGTACGGCGGGGGAAACCAGTACGGCGGTCCCGACCCGCTCAGCGGGATGCCGCCGCTCGCCGACTTCGGCCGGCGGCTGCTCGCCCGCATCATCGACGCCCTGCTGATCGCGATCCCGCTCGGCCTGCTGGAGTGGGCGAGCTCGGACCGCTGGGTGTACCAGACGAGGAGCGGCGAGGACACCTCCGACGTCATCAGCCGGGCGTACAGCGGCAGCGGTCTCGCCTGGAACCTCATCGGCATCGTGGCGTACCTCGCGTACGACACGATCATGCTGAGGCGGGACGGTCAGACGGTCGGCAAGAAGCTGCTGAACCTGCGGGTCGCGATGCTCAACGACGGCAGTGTGCCCACCACCAGCGCCGCGCTGGCCCGCACGGCCGTGCTCTGGCTGCCCGCCCTGCTGTGCTGTCCGTGTCTGTGGCAGATCATCCTCATCATCACGATCCTCACGGACAAGCCCTACAAACAGGGCCTGCACGACAAGGCCGGGAAGACGGTGGTCGTTTCGACCGCTCCCTGACCCCTGCCCGACTCCGGTGAACCGGGCGGAGCGTCAGCTCCGTACCGAATCGGCCGGTACGCGCACTCCGGGCTCGGCGCTCTCGCCGACGGCGGCGGCGCGGTTCGTACGAACCGTGCGCGCCGCTTTCGGCATGGGGACCGTCACGGCGACCAGCAGTCCGAGCAGGAGCGCGGCGAGCACTATCACTCCCACCCCGACACCCGAGTCGGTCTGGGAGAGCAGAATCATGGCTACGGTCGAGAAGACGACGGTGGCCGAACCGTAGGCGAGCTGTGCTGCAGTCGGACGCGGCATGGCGGTATCCGTCCTCGGGGGCAGGCATCGGATGGGGCGGGTCTCTCGACCGGGCAACCGGATCGCACTGTCAAGCGACTCTACGACGGTGCTTGCCCTGGCGGAACCGTTGGTAAGCGTGACCTAACCCACGGTGCCGGAGCACGGGGGGCGCACGGAGTCATTCGGCGTTCCGACAGGCGAGACAGGCGCACCCGATGTCCGGGTTGGGTAGCACATCGGAGGCGTTCGGATACCGGAACTATCGCTCTGCATAGTGTAATTGGCCGACCCAAGTCAAGATCTGTCTTTTCTTTGGCAACTCCGGTCCAATGTCGTCACTTGAGACGCGTGCCGCGCACCGGAGACCAGACCCCTCACCCCCGGTCCGTGCCTGCGGCCGCGGGGGAGGACATCATCAAGTGACCAGCAACAGACGAGCGGTCAGAGCTGCCGCCATACTCGTGGCCCTGGCCACGACCGGCGCGATAGGCTCCGCGTTCGCCACCGCCCAGGCCGACGGCAGGGCCCCGGCCCCCGTCGAGCGGCGGGACCCGGGCGCGGGCTCGGCCAAGCACATCGACGACCTTCCGGGCCCGTTCACCAAGCAGCGGGAGCAGCAGCGCCAGGCGGCGCTGCAGCAGGTCATCTCGGGCGACAAGAAGGTGCAGCAGCGCGGCGCCTCCAAGGTCGTCCAGCTCGACGACAAGAAGTACGTCGAGCTCGGCCGGGAGAAGACCGACAAGATCTTCACGGTCCTGGTGGACTTCGGCGACCAGGTCGACAGCACGACCATGTTCGACCCGGACGGCCCGAACGGCCCCAAGCCGCCGGTCGTCAAGTACGGCGGTACGCCCGGCCCGGCGCACAACACGATCAAGCAGCCGGACCGCACCAAGGACAACTCCACCGCCTGGCAGCAGGACTACAGCCAGCAGCACTTCCAGGACCTGTACTTCGGGACCGGCAAGAACGCCGACGGCACCCAGAAGCACTCCCTGAAGACGTACTACGAGAAGACCTCCTCGGGCCGCTACTCGGTCGACGGCACGGTCACGGACTGGGTCCGCGTCCCCGCCAACGAGGCCCGCTACGGCTCGAACTACTGCGGCGCCACCAACTGCTCCAACGTGATGGACCTGGTCCGCGACGGCGTCAACGCCTGGGCCGCGGACCAGAAGGCCAAGGGCCAGACCACCGAGCAGATCAAGGCGACCCTGGCGCAGTACGACCAGTGGGACCGCAACGACTTCGACAACGACGGCAACTTCAACGAGCCCGACGGCTACATCGACCACTTCCAGATCGTCCACGCGGGCGAGGACGAGTCGGCCGGCGGCGGCGCGCAGAAGACCGACGCCCTGTGGGCCCACCGCTCGTACGCCTACGGCACGGACGCGGGCAAGACCGGCCCGTCCAACAACAAGGCCGGCGGCACGCAGATCGGTGACACCGGCCTGTGGGTCGGCGACTACACGATGCAGCCGGAGAACGGCGGCCTCGGCGTCTTCGCCCACGAGTACGGCCACGACCTCGGTCTGCCGGACCTCTACGACACCACCAACACCGCCGAGAACTCGGTCGGCTTCTGGTCCCTGATGTCGGCCGGCTCCTGGCTGGGCACCGGCAAGGACTCGATCGGTGACATGCCGGGCGACATGACCGCCTGGGACAAGCTCCAGCTGGGCTGGCTCAACTACGCCACGGCCAAGGCCGCGACGCACTCGACCGCCAAGCTCGGTGTCTCGGAGTACAACACCAACGACAAGCAGGCGCTCGTCGTCGAGCTGCCGAAGAAGCCCGTCACCACCACGGTCGTGAAGCCCGCCGAGGGCTCCAAGCAGTGGTGGAGCGGCATGGGTGACAACCTCAACAACACCCTGACCCGTTCGGTCGACCTGACCGGCAAGTCCAAGGCCTCCCTGGACCTGCAGGGCTGGTGGGACATCGAGCTGGACTACGACTTCCTGTACGCCGAGGCCTCCACGGACGGCGGCGCCACCTGGACCGCGCTCGGCGGCACCGCCGACGGCACGGCCATCCCGAACGACCCCAGCGGCAAGCCGGCGCTGACCGACGTGTCGGGCGCGTACAAGAAGCTCTCGTACAACCTGGACGCCTTCGCGGGCAAGAAGATCGACCTCCGCTTCCGCTACGCCACGGACGGCGGCGCGGGCGGCAAGGGCTTCACCGCCGACGCGATCACCGTGAACGCCGACGGCGCCGCGCTCTTCACCGACGGTGCCGAGGGCGACGACAACGGCTGGACCTCGAAGAACTTCTCCCGGATCGGCGAGTCGTTCACCAAGGACTACCCGCAGTACTACATCGCGGAGAACCGCCAGTACGTGTCGTACGACGAGACCCTCAAGGTCGGCCCGTACAACTTCGGCTTCGCCAAGACCCGCCCGTCCTGGGTGGAGCACTACGCGTACCAGCCCGGTCTGATGATCTGGCTCTGGGACCTGTCCCAGAAGGACAACAACGTCTCGGTCCACCCGGGCCACGGCCAGATCCTGCCGGTCGACGCCCACGCCAAGCCGCTGAAGTGGGCGGACGGCACGCTGATGCGCAACAAGATCACGCCGTTCGACGCCGCCTTCAGCTGGTACCCGACGGGCGCGCTCACCCTGCACAAGGCCGACGTGGCGACCACGGTCCGCTCGCAGCCGGGCGTGCCGATGTTCGACGACCACCGGGGCACCTACTGGTACCAGGAGAACCCCACGGGAAGCGTGCAGGTTCCTGACACCAACACCCGGATCACCATCGTCCAGCAGCCCAAGGACGGCTCGACGATCACCGTAAAGGTTGGTCCGTCGACCAAGTAGTTCTAAAAACCGCAGGTCAAACCATGATCGGCCGTCGCCCTCTAGCGGGCGGCGGCCGATCGTGTTTAGGTGCGTCCTACGAGTCCTTATTGACACGACGTCTCACGGGGGAGCGGTACGCCATGCCTGGCGGAGGATTTAGCAAGCTGCCGAACGGCAGCGTCGTCGTCGCGCTCACCTTGCCGAGCCCGGCCGCCGAGGGCCGCAAGGTGCGCGTCCTGGTGCACGCGGCCAACCGGGCCCGCGCCCTGACCAGGCTGCGGAACCTGGGGCTGCGCGCGGTCTATCTGCGCGGCAACACGGAGCCGCCCACGCCCGACGAGATCACGGCGGTCCTGCACCACCCGGACGGCCTCCTGTGGCGCACCGCGCCCCAGCCGGCGGCCGAGGAGCTCTGGCACCCGATACGGGCGCTGCTGCGGCCCTAGGGCCTGTCCGGCTCAGACCACCGGCTTGCCGGACAGCTCGGCGCCGGCACCGCGCAGCTCCTCGATCGCCCGAGCGGTCGTCTCCTCGGAGACGCCGGCCGTCAGATCGAGCAGTACGTGCGTGGCGAAGCCCGCCCGCAGCGCGTCCAGCGCCGTCGCCCGAACGCAGTGGTCCGTGGCGATGCCGACCACGTCGACCTCGGTGACGTCCCGGGCGCGCAGCCACTCCGCCAGCCCCACGCCGTTCTCGTCCCGCCCCTCGAAGCCGCTGTACGCGGCCGCGTGGGCGCCCTTGTCGAAGACCGCGTCTATGGCGCCGCAGGCGACCGCCGGCGCGAAGTTCGGGTGGAAGCCCACGCCCTCCGTCCCGGCCACGCAGTGCACCGGCCAGGAGTGCTCGAAGTCGGGGTGCGCCGAGAAGTGGTCGCCCGGGTCGACGTGGTGGTCGCGGGTGGCCACCACATGGCGGTACACGGACCCGGCGGCCTGGCCGATCAGGTCGGTGATGGCAGCGGCGACGTCGGAGCCACCCGTGACCGCGAGGCTGCCGCCCTCGCAGAAGTCGTTCTGAACGTCTACGACGATCAACGCGCGGTGCATGTCGGGTGTCCTTCGGTCAGGGGGCTGTTCAACGAGCGTAGAGACTCCAACCCCGGTGCGGCAGGGGGCAATTGGGGTGCAAAGACCCGGACGTACGGCATCAGGCGTACTCCGTGGGCAGTACCGGTTCCCCCCGCGACAGCTGGATCGCGGACATGGGCAGCGCGCCGCGCGCCGCGATGTGCCGCTCGCGGGCGGCGTCCAGCGGCTCGCGGGCCACCACCACGCCCCCCTTGACCAGCTCGGCGAGCAGCTCCCGGCCGGCCAGCTCGGCCGGGACCGGCCCGGTGCCGACGACCTCGGCCTCCGCGATCCCCTCCGCGTCGGTGCGCCGGGCCGCCCACTTGCGGCCGCCGATCGACGTCTTGCCGCCCATCGACTTCTTCGCCACCGGCACCAGCGGCGCCTTCGGGTCCGCGCTCTGCGCCCGGGCGACCAGCTTGTAGACCATGGAGCAGGTGGGGTGCCCGCTGCCGGTGACCAGCTGGGTGCCGACGCCGTACGCGTCCACGGGCGCGGCCGCCAGCGAGGCGATGGCGTACTCGTCCAGGTCGGACGTCACCACGATCCTCGTCTTCGTCGCGCCCAGCTCGTCGAGCTGCTGGCGCACCCGGTGGGCGACCAGGAGCAGGTCCCCGGAGTCGATCCGGACCGCGCCGAGCTCGGGACCGGCGATCTCCACGGCGGTACGGACCGCCTCGGCCACGTCGTAGGTGTCCACCAGAAGGGTGGTGCCCCGGCCCAGCGAGTCGACCTGGGCACGGAAGGCGTCCCGCTCGCTGTCGTGCAGCAGGGTGAAGGCGTGCGCACTGGTGCCGACGGTGGGGATGCCGTAGCGGAATCCGGCCGCCAGGTCCGAGGTGGTGGTGAAGCCGCCCACGTACGCGGCCCGGGCCGCGGCCACAGCGGCCAGCTCGTGGGTGCGCCGGGCGCCCATCTCGATCAGCGCCCGGCCGCCCGCGGCCGCGGACATCCGGGACGCGGCGGCGGCGATCGCCGAGTCGTGGTTGAGGATCGACAGGATCACGGTCTCCAGGAGCACGCACTCCGCGAAGGAGCCCTCGACCCGCAGGACGGGGGAGCCCGGGAAGTAGACCTCGCCCTCGGGGTAGCCCCAGATGTCGCCCGAGAAGCGGTACGAGGCCAGCCACTCCAGCGTCGGCTCGTCCACGATCCTGCGCTCGCGCAGGAACCCGAGGACGCCCGGGTCGAAGCGGAAGTTCTCCACGGCGTCCAGGACCCGGCCGGTACCGGCCACCACGCCGTAGCGGCGTCCCTCCGGCAGCCGCCGGGTGAAGACCTCGAAGACCGACCGCCGGTCGGCCGTCCCGGCGCGCAGCGCCGCCTGGAGCATGGTCAGCTCGTACTGGTCCGTGAAGAGCGCGGTCGACGGCACGTCCACCGGCAGCCCAAGGTCCGCAGGGTTCATGACACCGGATGCTACTCCTCTTCGCGTCAGACTGACGATTTCGGGGCCCCGTTTGTGCGACCGGGGTTCCGAGGTGGCAGCATGGACTAAGTGAGTGTGGCTCCTGTAGAGATCGAACGGCCCGAGTCGGCGGAGGAGACCTTCGCCGTCCCCGAACCCGATGTGCCGTGGGTGACGCTCGTCCACAACGACCCCGTCAACCTCATGAGCTACGTCCAGTACGTCTTCCAGAGCTACTTCGGCTACCCCAAGGACAAGGCCCGCAAGCTGATGCTCGACGTGCACCACAAGGGCCGGGCGGTGGTCTCCAGCGGCAGCCGCGAGGAGATGGAGCGCGACGTGCAGGCGATGCACGGGTACGGGCTGTGGGCCACGCTCACCCAGGACCGCGGCTGATGGCCGGCTACTTCGAGGCGCTGCCCGGCGGCGGCGCCGCCGTCGCGCTCGACGAGGTCGAGATCGCCATCCTGCGCTCCCTGTCCGTCCAGCTCCTGGAGCTGATCGGCCCGGGCGACGAGCCGATGGAGGGCGAGGACCCGCTGGCCGCGCTCTTCGCCGAGGGCCCCAGCGAGCCGCCCGCCGACCCGGCGCTCGCCCGGCTCTTCCCCGACGCGTACGACAGCGGCGAGAGCGACGAACTGGCCGCCTCGGCCGCCGAGTTCCGGCGCTTCACCGAGAAGGACCTGCGCGCCCGCAAGCGCGAGGACGCGCTCGCCGTGGTGCGTACCCTCGACTCGCTCACCCCGCAGGGCGACGGCGGCGCGGTCCTCAAGCTCTCCGCCGACGACTCCCGGCGCTGGCTGGGTGCGCTCAACGACCTCCGGCTGACCATCGGCACCCGCCTGGAGGTCACCGACGAGGACGAGAGCGGCGAGCTGTACCGGCTGCCGGACGAGGACCCGCGCAAGCCGATGGTGATGGCCTACCTCTGGCTCGGCGGGCTCCAGGAGACGCTCGTCGAGACCTTGATGGCCTGAGACCGCTGTTTTCCTTCTGTTCGCTCAGCGGACGCTCAAATCCGCATAACGATCCGATTACCGCATCGGTATGGTTTGCGGTTTCATGCGTGCTTTGTCCGGTTCTCTTTGTGGTGCGCGCCACAGTCACCCCAGTGGATCACCCGTAAAGACGTGATAAATCTTCACGACCACCCGGGGACGCCACCCATGTCCCCGGGGGCGCTTCGGCCGGCTGACCGCCGGTGGCACTCCATCCACATCCGGGGGGATCAGGACCTGATCCGCGGCTTCGACCATCGAAGCGGGCGGGTCAGCATGGAGAAAGGCGCACCACCATGACCTCAGCGCAGGTCGACACGCAGGACGACCGCTCCGGCAATGAGGCCGTGGGGACCGCCCACGGAGCAGCCGAGGGCGAGGGATACCAGCGGGGCCTCGGCGCCCGCCAGATCCAGATGATCGCGATCGGCGGAGCCATCGGTACCGGGCTCTTCCTCGGCGCGGGCAAGGCCATCTCGAAGGCCGGCCCCAGCCTCATCCTGGCCTATGCCATCGCGGGCCTGGTCATCTTCTTCATCATGCGGGCGCTGGGCGAGCTGCTCATGTACCGCCCGGTCTCGGGCTCCTTCTCGGAGTACGCCCGCGAGTTCGTCGGCCCGTTCTGGGGCTTCGTCACCGGCTGGACGTACTGGCTCTTCTGGGTCGTCACCGGCATCACCGAGGTGACGGCCGCCGCCCAGTACATGGCCTTCTGGACGCACAGCGACGTCCCGCAATGGCTGTACGCGCTGGTCTTCACGCTCATCCTGTACGCGGTGAACCTGATCTCGGTGAAGCTCTTCGGTGAGCTGGAGTTCTGGTTCTCCATGGTCAAGGTGACGGCCATCGTCGGCATGATCCTGATCTGCGCCGGCATCCTCACCGTCGGCTTCTCGGACGCGGCCGACACCGCCACCGTCGCCAACCTCTGGAACGACCGCGGCTTCTTCCCCAAGGGCATCGGCGGCACGCTGATGACCCTGCAGATCGTGATGTTCGCCTTCCTCGCCGTCGAGCTGGTCGGCGTCACCGCGGGCGAGTCCAAGGACCCCGAGAAGACGCTCCCCAAGGCCATCAACACCGTGCCGTGGCGCATCGCCGTCTTCTACATCGGCGCCCTGATCATGATCCTCTCGGTCGTGCCGTGGCACGAGTTCCAGCCGGGCGTGAGCCCCTTCGTCGCGGCCTTCGAGAAGATGGGCCTCGGCGTCGGCGCCGCGATCGTCAACTTCGTGGTCCTGACGGCCGCGCTGTCCTCCTGCAACTCGGGCATGTACTCCACCGGCCGCATGCTGCGCGACCTCGCGCTCAACGGCCAGGGCCCGAAGCTCTTCACCAAGCTGACCAAGAGCGGCACCCCGCTGATCGGCACCACGGTCTCGGCCGCGCTGATGCTGGTGGGCGTCTGGATCAACTACAAGGCGCCGGGCAAGGCGTTCGATTACGTCGTCTCCTTCGCCACCATCTCCGGCATGTGGGCCTGGATCATGATCCTGGTCTGCCAGATCCGCTACCGCGCCAAGGCCGACCGCGGCCAGCTGCCCCAGTCCACCTTCCGGGCCCCGGGCGCCCCGTACACCAGCTGGTTCGCGCTGCTGTTCATCATCATGGTGATCGTGATGATGGGCATCGACAAGGACTCGCGGGTCTCCCTGTACTGCGCCCCGCTGTGGGGCCTGATCCTGGGCGTCTCGTACCTGGTGCTCAAGGCGCGCAACCCGGAGAACAAGGCGTTCGCCAAGCGCTCGTAGCCGGTTGTTTCTCACCATTCGGGCCGTCCCGTACCACTCCTCGGTACGGGACGGCCCGTCTGTTTATCCTTGCGGTCATGCTGACCCTGACCCAGGCCCTGTACGACCAGATCGTCGCGCACGCCCGCGCCGACCACCCCGACGAGGCGTGCGGCGTGGTCGCCGGCCCGGCCGGCTCCGGCCGCCCCGAGCGGTACATCCCGATGCTGAACGCGGCCCGCTCGCCCACGTTCTACGAGTTCGACTCGCAGGACCTGCTGAAGCTGTACCGCGAGATGGACGACCGGGACGAGGAGCCGGTGATCGTCTACCACTCGCACACGGCGACCGAGGCCTACCCCTCGCGCACCGACGTGACCTACGCGAACGAGCCCGGCGCCCACTACGTCCTGGTCTCGACGGCCGACACGGACGGGCTCGGAGACTTCCAGTTCCGCTCGTACCGGATCGTCGGCGGCGAGATCGAGGAGGAAGAGGTCAAGGTCGTGGAGGCGTACTGAGCCGTACGCGAGCCCGGCGGGCGGGGCGCCTTCGCCCGCATCCTGAGCGGAATGCGTCCGCCATCCGAGATCACATTCCGGGAAGCGGACCGGGAATCGATACGATGACCGCATGGTTCCCCACGACGTGAGCGAAGAGAAGCCGAGCAGCCCGCTGCTCGTGGCGCGCCTGCACGTCGACCTGTGCCGCCTGGCGAGCGCGATGTGTCCGCGCCCCACCGCCGTCTGAGCCGCGGCCGCACGCGCACCACCTTGTACGTCCGTCCTTCCGCAGCACCCGCGCTCGCGCCGAGGCCGCGCGCCCTTGCCTTCCCCTCCCGACTCCCGACAGGAGCCCACGCCATGGCCATCGAGGTCCGCATCCCGACCATCCTCCGCACCTACACCGACGGCGCCAAGGCCGTCCAGGGCAGCGGTGCGACCATCGACGAGCTCTTCAAGGACCTGGAGACCCGCCACCCCGGCATCCGCGAGCGCCTGGTCGACGAGGCCGCCGGCGGCGAGCTGCGCCGCTTCGTGAACGTCTACCTCAACGACGAGGACGTCCGCTTCCTCGCGGGCATCACCACCGAGCTGTCCGACGACGACAGCGTGACGATCCTGCCGGCCGTGGCCGGCGGCATGGTCTGAGGCTGATCGCCGTCATGCGCTACGACTCCGCGCTGGCCGCCGTCGGCAACACCCCGCTGGTCCGCCTCCCCCGGCTGTCGCCGTCGGACGACGTCCGCATCTGGGCGAAGCTGGAGGACCGCAATCCGACCGGCTCGGTCAAGGACCGCCCCGCGCTCCACATGATCGAACAGGCCGAGAAGGCGGGCCGGTTGACGCCCGGCTGCACCATCCTGGAGCCGACCAGCGGCAACACCGGCATCTCGCTGGCGATGGCGGCGAAGCTCAAGGGCTACCGCATCGTCTGCGTGATGCCCGAGAACACCTCCCAGGAGCGCCGCGACCTGCTGAAGATGTGGGGTGCGGAGATCGTTCCGTCCCCGGCGGCGGGCGGCTCCAACACGGCGGTACGGGTGGCGAAGGAACTGGCCGCCCAGAACCCGTCCTGGGTGATGCTGTACCAGTACGGCAACCCCGACAACCCGGGCGCGCACTACGCGACGACGGGCCCGGAGATCCTCGCCGACCTCCCCTCCATCACCCACTTCGTGGCGGGCCTGGGCACCACGGGCACGCTGATGGGCGTCGGCCGCTACCTGCGCGAGCGGGTGCCGGGGGTCCAGATCGTGGCGGCGGAACCGCGCTACGACGACCTGGTCTACGGCCTGCGCAACCTGGACGAGGGCTTCGTCCCCGAGCTCTACGACGCGTCGGTCCTGACCAGCCGCTTCTCGGTCGGCTCGGCGGACGCGGTGACCCGTACCCGCGAACTCCTGCGCGAGGAGGGCATCTTCGCGGGCGTCTCCACGGGCGCGGCCCTGCACGCGGCGATCGGCGTGGGCAAGAAGGCCGTGAAGGCGGGCACCCCCGCCGACATCGCCTTCGTGGTCGCGGACGGCGGCTGGAAGTACCTGTCGACGGGCGTGTACACGGCGGAGACGACGGAGGAAGCGATCAAAACACTCCAGGGCCAACTCTGGGCGTAGCCCGTCTGCGGCTACACCTGCGCCTGTGGCCCGGCCCCTGGGGGCCGTGTTTCGCCTGCGGCCCGGTGGGGGTTGGTCGCGCAGTTCCCCGCGCCCCTTTTCGGCCGGGTTTTCGTCTGCGGACCGTGCTGGGCTGAGCGCGCAGTTCCCCGCGCCCCTTAAATGCCGCTGCGCGGCCTCCCCTGGGCGCCCCGGAGGGGCGTATTCAGGGGCGCGGGGAACTGCGCGACCAGCCCCCACCGGTCCGCAGACAAACGGAGCGGGGTGCAGGGGCCGCAGGCCCCGCAAGCGGGGTCCGGGGGCGCAGCCCCCGGGAGAGCCACCTCAGCCACCCACCCCCGGAGGGTTTAGGGAAGGGGCGGGGTGGGGCCAAATCCCCGGTCAACCCGCCAGGTACCGCACCTGATCCCAAACCGTAGGATCCACCACCCCCACCCGCCGCCGGAACTCCCACACCCCCACATCCCGCAGCTCATCCGTCTCCAGAAAGCTCGGCCGCCCCTGCGCGTCCCCGACCGTCCCCGGCGGCAACGGGATCACCCCCGCCTGCTCCTCGTGGAACTTGCTGGTGATCTTCGCGACCAGCACGCTGTCCCCCCGTACCGACAGCACCAGACAGGGCCGGTCCTTCGACCCCGGCCCGTCCTCGTACGGCACCTCGGCCCACCAGATCTCACCCGGCTGAGGCCGCCGCTTGGGCGCCCGGCGCGGACCGGCAGGTCGCCCGGGCGGCCGTACGCGCCCCCCGGGGCGAGCCGGGCGCGGCCCGCGCCCCCGGCCGTCGACCACCGCGGCCCCCAGCGCGACCACCACCACGGCGATCACCGCGAGCCACCAGGACGTGTCCATACCGCAGACGTTACCCGGCGGCCCGCCCCCCGCGCGCGCTCCGCCCGCACTCCGCCCGAACCGGTGACAGCGCAGGTGAGTTCCCCCACAACGGCCCGCCACTGAGGAGCGACCGGCAGTGTGGCGCCTTACGCTCGACGGACCGCACGACCTCCCGCCGCCCTCCCCGTTCCCTTGCCGCTCCCGGAGGTTCACGCTCCATGAAGCTCACCGTCGTCGGCTGCTCCGGGTCGTTCCCGTCCGCGGAATCGGCCTGTTCGAGCTACCTCGTCGAGGCCGACGGCTTCCGGCTGCTCCTCGACATGGGCAACGGCGCCCTGGGCGAGCTGCAGCGCCACATCGGTCTCTACGACCTCGACGCGATCTTCCTCAGCCATCTGCACGCCGACCACTGCATCGACATGTGCGGCTACTTCGTGGCCCGGTACTACCGGCACGAGGGCGGACGCTGCGCCCCCCTGCCGGTGTACGCGCCGGAGGGCGCCGAGCAGCGCCTCACCACGGCGTACGCGGACACGCCCTCCAGCTCCTCGATGAGCGAGGTGTTCGACTTCCACACCCTGAAGTCCGGCTCGTTCGACATCGGCCCCTTCGCGGTCCGCACCGAGCGGGTCTGCCACCCCGTCGAGGCGTACGGCATCCGCATCGAGCACGGCGGCGCGTCCCTCACGTACTCGGGCGACACCGGCGTCTGCGAGGCCCTGCACAAGCTGGCCGAGGGCACGGACCTGTTCCTGTGCGAGGCGTCCTTCACGCATGGCAAGGAGGACATCCCGGCTCTCCACCTCAACGGCCGCGAGGCCGGCGAACACGCCGCCCGCGCCGGCGCCGGCCGCCTGGTCCTGACCCACATCCCGCCGTGGACGGACGGCGAAGTCAACCTGAGGGACGCCCGTGGGGCGTACACGGGCCCGGTGGAACTGGCGGTGCCGGGGGCGGTCTACGAGATCTGAGCCCCGTACCCGTTCACGCGAAAGGGCCCCCGGCACCGAGTGGTGCGGGGGCCCTTCGTACAACCCGTGAGGCTTACGCCTCGTACAACCGTGAGGCTTACGCCTTCGTCAGGTCCTCGATCTCCTCCTCGGGCTCACGGCCCGGGGTGGTGAGGTTGAACTTCGTGATCGCGAAGCGGAAGACGAAGTAGTAGATCGCGGCGAAGACGAGGCCGATCGGGATGATCATCCACGGCTTGGTCGCGAGGTTCCAGTTCAGTATGTAGTCGATCGCACCGGCGGAGAAGCTGAAGCCGTGGTGCACGCCCAGCGCCCAGGTGACGGCCATCGAGACGGCGGTCAGGACGGCGTGGATCACGTACAGGACCGGCGCGATGAACATGAACGCGAACTCGATCGGCTCGGTGATGCCGGTGACGAACGAGGTCAGCGCGAGCGAGATCATCATGCCGCCGACGGCCTTGCGGCGCTCGGGGCGGGCGCAGTGCGTGATCGCCAGGGCGGCGGCCGGCAGCGCGAACATCATGATCGGGAAGAAGCCGGACATGAACTGGCCGGCGGTCGGGTCACCGTGGAAGAAGCGCGGCAGGTCGCCGTGCCACATGGTGCCGGTGGAGTCCTTGAAGTCGCCGATCTCCTGCCAGGCGACCGTGTTCACGAACTGGTGCATGCCGATGGGCAGCAGCGCGCGGTTGACGACACCGAAGATGCCCGCGCCGACGGCGCCGAGGCCGGTCATCCACTCACCGAAGTTGGTGATGACGTCACCGATCGGCTCCCAGACCAGACCGAAGAAGACACCCATGAGCAGGCCGACGAAGGCCATGATGATCGGGACCAGACGGCGGCCGTTGAAGAAGCCGAGCCAGTCCACCAGCTTGGTGCGGTGGAACCGCTGCCAGATCACGGCGGACAGCAGACCCATGATGATGCCGCCGAAGACCTTGGGGTCGTTGTACGTCGCGGCGACGTCGACCCCCTTGTTGGCGGTGGTGTTGACCACGGCGTCGGTCACCGGGAACGCGGTGAGCACGTTCTTGTAGACCAGGAAACCGACGAGCGCGGCGAGCGCGGTGGAGCCGTCGGCCTTCTTGGCGAAACCGATCGCGATGCCGACGCAGAACAGCAGCGGCAGGTTACCGAACACGGCGTCACCGGCGGTCGAGAAGACCGTGGCGACCTTGCCCCAGCCGAGACCTTCCTTGCCGAAGACATCGGGTGCGCCGAGGCGGAGCAGAATGCCCGCGGCCGGCAGTACGGCGATCGGCAGCTGCAAGCTGCGACCGACCTTCTGCAGACCCTGGAACAGGCCGGCACCCCGCTTCTTCGCGGGCGCCGCCGTAGCGGTGGCCGTACTCATCAACTTCCTCCAGTTGGCAAGGCGCCGCCCGGGGACATGGAAAAGTACGGGGGGACGGCGGCGTCTCTAAGGGGGGAACGCGGTTGAGCCCGCGTGGTCTACACCATTGAGTGGTGTAGACCAGTTGTAGCACGGTGAGGGTTAGATAAGGAACCTGCAATTTCTGTGTGCTGAGCCATACATTCCGGCATGACGGACAAAGGCCCCGGACCCTGGGGTCCGAGGCCTCTGCCGTACCACCGCTTGGTTATCCCGCCGTTATTACTTCGTGTTCTCCCGCTCGATCTCCTCTTCCAGCTCCTCCGGTTCGCGCCCGGGAGTCGGCAGGTCGAACTTGGTGATCGCGAACCGGAAGATCACGTAGTAGACGACCGCGAAGCAGAGGCCGATCGGAATGATCAGCCACGGCTTCGCCGCCAGGTTCCAGTTGATGACGTAGTCGATCAGTCCGGCCGAGAAGCTGAAGCCGTCCTTGACGCCGAGCCCCCAGCTCACCGCCATCGACACACCGGTCAGCACCGCGTGGATCGCGTACAGCAGCGGCGCGATGAAGAGGAACGAGTACTCGATCGGCTCGGTGATGCCGGTGACGAGCGACGTCAGGCCGACCGACAGCATCAGGCCGCCCACCTGCTTGCGGCGGTGCGGCTTGGCGCAGTGGGTGATCGCGAGCGCGGCCGCGGGCAGCGCGAACATCATGATGGGGAAGAAGCCGGTGGTGAACTGGCCCGCGTCCTTGTCGCCCGCCAGGAACATGCTGATGTCGCCGTGTACGACGGTCCCGTCCGGCTTGGTGAAGCTGCCGAACTGGAACCAGATGGGCACGTTGAGGAACTGGTGCAGACCGATGACGAGCAGCGCGCGGTTGGCGACGCCGAAGATGCCCGCGCCCCAGGCGCCGAGCCCCACCAGCCAGTCGCTGAAGTTCTCCAGACCGTCGCCGATCGGTGGCCAGACCCACAGACAGATCGCGGCGAAGGCGATGGCGACGAACGACATGACGATGGGGACGAGCCGGCGGCCGTTGAAGAAGCCGAGCCAGTCGACGAGCTTGACCCGGTGGTAGCGCTGCCAGAACCAGGCGGCGAGCAGGCCCATGACGATGCCGCCGAAGACGCCCGGGTTCTGGTACGTGAACGGGGCGACCGTGCCGTCGTTGGCCTGGCAGCCCGCCGCGATCACCTTCGCCCCGGCGAGGCAGTCCTTGGGGAACTGGTGCAACACGTTGTAGTAGACGAGGAATCCGGCCACGGCCGCGAGGGCCGTCGAGCCGTCCGCCTTCTTGGCCATGCCGATGGCGACGCCGATGCAGAACAGCAGCGGAAGGCCGATGTTGGCGTCGAGCAGTGCGCCGCCCGCACCGGCCATGACCTTGGCGACGTCGGTCCAGCCGAGGCCGCCCTTGCCGAAGACGTCAGGCTGGCCGAGGCGGTTGAGGATGCCGGCGGCGGGCAGGACGGCGATGGGCAGCTGAAGGCTGCGGCCCATCTTCTGAAGGTTCTGGAACGCACCGTTCCACCACTTCGGCTGGTCCACTGCCGCGCTGTCAGCGCTCATCCGCACCTCTCCGTCCCACCGGAACAAGCCAGTTCCGGGATGCGTTGCACACTGGTGTAGACCAGTTGCGGTATCGTCCGGAGCCTGGCCGTACGGGCGCGGTACCGGTGATCGTCATCCTTGGCCAGCGCGCGGAGGCCCGCTCGCGTAACTGCGCCAAACGTGCGTTACGGTGACAAAGCGGAACTGCGGTCGGCAGGACCTGCGGTGAGCCGCCACAGCGTTCTTTGAAAGAACAGGGAGACAGACATGGCCAGCAAGGCTGAGAAGATCGTCGCCGGGCTCGGCGGTATCGAGAACATCGAAGAGGTCGAGGGCTGCATCACCCGCCTCCGCACCGAGGTCATTGACCCGAGCAAGGTCGACGAGGCCGCGCTGAAGGCCGCCGGCGCCCACGGCGTCGTCAAGATGGGCACCGCGATCCAGGTAGTCATCGGCACGGACGCGGACCCGATCGCGGCGGACATCGAAGACATGATGTGAGCGACGCGAGTCGCTGAGAGGGGCCCTTCCCGGGACGGGAGGGGCCCTTTTCGTCTGC
Source organism: Streptomyces sp. NPDC023838 (assembly GCF_040639555.1). NCBI lineage: Bacteria > Bacillati > Actinomycetota > Actinomycetes > Kitasatosporales > Streptomycetaceae > Streptomyces > Streptomyces sp. NPDC023838. The sequence goes on along the minus strand of NZ_JBFAAD010000010.1, from coordinate 91,053 downwards.
GGCCCGGCGGATGGCTGGTCGCGCAGTTCCCCGCGCCCCTCAGGCAGTAGGCCGCAGCCGGAGAACCCAGCTCATCCACAGTCCTTCAGGGGCGCGGGGCTGTGACATTGTGCGGCTCCGCCGCGTGCGCGCGAGCAACCCACCACAACCCGCAGACGAACACCGGCCCGATAAGGGCCGCGGCGAACTGCGCGGCCAGCCCCCCACGGTCCGCAGACGAAAGAGGGTTTCCAGGGCGAAGCCCGGAACGGGGGCCGGGGGCGAAGCCCCGAAAAGGGGGGCCGGGGGGCACGCCCCCAGGAGCGAGACGCCCACGAGCTACGCTCGGAGCATGTCTCGTATCGACGGCCGCACCCCCGACCAGCTCCGCCCCGTCACCATCGAACGCGGATGGAGCAAGCACGCCGAGGGCTCCGTCCTCATCTCCTTCGGTGACACCAAAGTCTTCTGCACCGCCTCCGTCACCGAAGGCGTCCCCCGCTGGCGCAAGGGCAGCGGCGAGGGCTGGGTGACCGCGGAGTACTCGATGCTGCCCCGCTCCACCAACACCCGCGGCGACCGCGAATCCGTCCGCGGCAAGATCGGCGGACGCACACACGAGATCAGCCGCCTGATCGGCCGCAGCCTCCGCGCCGTCATCGACTACAAGGCGCTCGGCGAGAACACGATCGTCCTCGACTGCGACGTCCTCCAGGCCGACGGCGGCACCCGCACCGCCGCCATCACCGGCGCGTACGTCGCGCTCGCCGACGCCGTCAGCTGGGCCCAGACCAAGAAGCTGGTCAAGGCCAACCGCCAGCCGCTCACCGGCACCGTCGCCGCCGTCTCCGTCGGCATCGTCGACGGCACCCCGCTCCTCGACCTCTGCTACGAGGAAGACGTCCGCGCCGAGACCGACATGAACGTCGTCTGCACCGGCGACGGCCGCTTCGTCGAGGTCCAGGGCACGGCCGAGGCCGAGCCGTTCGACCGCAAGGAGCTCAACGCCCTGCTCGACCTCGCCACCGGCGGCTGCGCCGACCTCGCGGCGCTCCAGGTCGAGGCGCTGGGCCGCACGCTCAGCGCGTAACGCCGAGGCCAACGAGTAAAGAGGCAACCAAGAGGGCCGCTCCCCGCGTCCCTACCAACACGGGCGTACGGGCCGAACCGTACGCCCGTCCGTACATCCGGGGAGGACCCGCCCATGCGCCGCAGCCGCCGCCGCGCCCTCGCACTCACCGCCGTCACCGCGACCCTCGCCCTGCCCGCCGCCGTCGGGTGCAGCGCGGTCAGCAAGGCGCTCGACTGCGTCCAGACGGCCGACGCGATCGCCTCCAACGTCGACGACCTCGGCCGCGCGGTGTCCAACGCCACCGACAACCCCGCCCAGGCGGACCAGGCGCTGAACGACATCGACAACAACCTGTCGTCCCTGAAGAACAAGACGGACAACGCCGACCTCTCCAAGGCGGTCGACAACCTCAACAAGGCGGTCGGCAACGTCCGTTCGGCGATCAAGAACGGCGACAACACACCGGACATCAGCCCCGTCAAGGACGCGGCGAAGGAAGTCGGCAAGGTCTGCACACCGTGACGCCGGGCGCTCCCGGCGATACTGGGGGCATGACCCGCCTGATCCTCGCCACCCGTAACGCCGGCAAAATCACCGAACTCCGCGCGATCCTCGCGGACGCCGGACTGCCCCACGAACTGGTCGGCGCCGACGCGTACCCCGAGATCCCCGACGTCAAGGAAACCGGCGTCACCTTCGCCGAAAACGCACTCCTGAAGGCCCACGCCCTGGCGCAGGCCACCGGCCTGCCCGCCGTCGCCGACGACTCGGGCCTGTGCGTGGACGTACTGAACGGCGCCCCCGGCATCTTCTCCGCCCGCTGGTCCGGCACCCACGGCGACGACAAGGCCAACCTGAACCTGCTCCTGGCCCAGCTCGGCGACATCGCCGAGCCCCACCGCGGCGCCCACTTCGCCTGCGCGGCGGCCCTGGCGCTCCCCGACGGCACCGAGCGCGTGGTCGAGGGCCGCCTCCTGGGCACCCTGCGCCACGAGCCCGCGGGCACGAACGGCTTCGGCTACGACCCGATCCTCCAGCCCGAGGGTGAAACCCGCACGTGCGCGGAGCTGACGGCCGAGGAGAAGAACGCGATCAGCCACCGGGGGAAGGCGTTCCGGGCGCTGGTGCCGGTGGTGCGGGAGTTGTTGGGCTAAGCCAACAGAGAGGCCCCATCACCTTTGAATCCAAGGCGCGGGGCCTGTCTCTCCTGTGGGCCCGGTGGGACTCGAACCCACGACACACCGGACCTAAACCGGCGCCCTCTTGGCCAGCTGGGGTACGGGCCCTCAGCCGTGCCTACTCTACTGGGCGCCGTGTGCTGTTCGCCGCCGCCCTCCTCGACACCAGGTACTGGTGATCGCGTGGCAATTCGGGCACAACAGCCGTAGGTTCTCTCGCCGGTTGTCCCGCCAGTCCCCGTTGATGTGGTCGACCTCCAGTGTCATCGGTCTGCCTTGCCACACGGGCCCGGTCCCACACTCCTGACACAGTTCGGGAACGCCGATCTCGTGCAGGGCCCGGCGCAGGTGCGTCGTCTTGGTGCGGTGCTCGCGCTTGTGTCGTGTCAGTACGTCCTCGGCCGTCTTCCGAGGCGTTGTCCCTGCCTTGCCGCGTTGGTGTGCCTGTCCCAGAAAGTGGGCTGTGGAGAGCTGGTCGTCGGCTATCCACTTCTTCAGGGCAGTCCGCTGACTTGTGTTGTCGGGCCTGCCGAGCTGGCGGAACACCTCGGCGAGTGAGAGGGAGGAGTCCACCGCCTCGCGCAGGTCGGCCTGCGACGGCCGGGGATCGCCTCTTCTGTATCCGCGTCGCCAGAAGTGTGAAATGTCGATGCCGTAGTGCGCGAAGCGCTTGAGCAGATACCGAGGCAGATTCCCGTACGGACGGGTGCCGAAGAAGGCGATGACCTCCTCGACGTCTGCGCAGCTCTGGGCTGCTTCCTCCAGTCGCTCACGTGTGTAGCGCGCGGTTGAGCTCATCGCACGCCCGTCTTCCTGCCCTTGCTCCGGCCGCGGTAGGTGTCCGTGGTGGAGTGGCAGTTGGGACAGAGGAGTCGGAGGTTCTCGATTCTGTTGTTCCGCCAGTCGCCGTCGATGTGATCGACCTCAAGGGGGAGCGGGTGCCTTCGCCAGGTGGGCTCGGTGCCGCACAGAGCGCAACGCTCGCCGACGCCCAGGGCCGTCATCGCTTGCTTGAGGCGCTCGCTGGGAATGCGTCGCGCCCGGTCTGGTTCCTGTTCGACGAGCAGCGCCTCGGGAGTGCGCGGCTTAGGCACTCCCTTACGGGATGGTGCTCTGAAGTGCGACGTGTCGATCCCGTACGCCTCGATCCGGCGGCTGATGTGCGTGTGGTGGCCCCCGACCACCTCGATCCCCAGCCGTCGCAGCACTTCATTCACGCTCGTGGACTCCGCCACCACCGGCGCCAGCACTTCCCGCGTCCAGCGCACGCCTTCGCGCGCGAAGTGGTCAGTGGCTACCCCTAACTTCTTCATCCGTCGATGGATGTATCCACGTGTCGAACTCTTCGGATCGACCCCCAGCCTCGTCAACGCCTCCGACAGCGTCCCCGAAGCCCCGGCCGCCGCCGCGAGCCGCTCGCGCGTATACGGGCTCGTGCCCATGAAGATCCCCTCCGCCCCGGCCACGCGTTCGCAGCCTCGTACGGACTAACGACCCGCTCATCGGACAGTCACGTCCGAAATGCGGAACGGCCCGCACCGCTTACCGCGCGGTGCGGGCCGTTACGGGCTCGGGTGTCGGATCAGATCCCCAGATCCTTGATGATCTTCGCGACATGCCCCGTCGCCTTCACGTTGTACAGCGCCCGCTCGACCTTGCCCTCCTCGTCCACGATCACCGTGGAGCGGATGACGCCGGTCACCGTCTTGCCGTAGAGCTTCTTCTCGCCGTACGCCCCGTACGCCTCCAGGACCTCCTTCGACGGGTCGCCGACGAGGGTGACCTTGAGGGACTCCTTCTCGCGGAACTTCGCGAGCTTCTCCGGCTTGTCGGGGGAGACGCCGATCACGTCGTAGCCGGCGGAGGCCAGGACGGAGAGGTTGTCCGTGAAGTCGCAGGCCTGCTTGGTGCAGCCGGGGGTGAGGGCGGCCGGGTAGAAGTACACGATGACCTTGCGGCCCTTGTGGTCCGCGAGCGAGACCTCGTTGCCGTCCGCGTCGGGCAGGGTGAAGGCGGGGGCGGTGTCGCCGGGGACGAGTCGCTCGCTCATGGGATCTTCCTCCGGAAGATGACGGGGGGTGTGGCGTACTCCGGCAGAGCCTAATGGGGGCCTGTGACAGTGCATCGGCGGCGGAGCTGACAGACTGTCGATGACGGATCACATCTCCATACCCCAAGCACACAGACGGAGGCGGCGCAGTGTCGGAAGCCAGGACCCCTGCGCAGATCGAGGCGGACATCAGGCACCGCCGGGATCAGCTCGCGGTGACGCTCGACGAGATCGGTGTGCGGCTGCATCCGTCGACGATCGTCGGCGACGCGAAGGCGAAGGTCGCCTCCGCCGTGGACCGGACCGCGGGCCGGGCCTTCGTCGCGGTGAACCGGACCGTTTCGAACGTGAAGGCCCAGTTCGTGAGCGAGGACGGCGCGCCCCGCGTCGAGCGCATCGTGCCGGTCGCGGTCCTCGCCGTCGGCGTCGTCGGGCTGCTCGCCATGTCGTCGGCGAGGAAGCGGCGCGGCTGACCGCTCACCTCTTCCTGTTTCTGCCCGGCCCTTCGGCATACGCCGGGGGCCGGGGCAGGTAGGTTCGGGTCCGTGAGCGAGAACACCCACGACAAGCTGCCCATCCGGATGCTCCACGACCGCGTGCTGGTCCGGTCCGACACACCCGAGGGCGAACGGCGCTCCGGCGGCGGCATCCTCATCCCGGCGACCGCCGCCGTCGGCAAGCGGCTGGCCTGGGCCGAGGTGGTCGCGGTCGGGCAGAACGTCCGTACCGTCGAGCCGGGCGACCGGGTGCTGTACGACCCCGAGGACCGTGCCGAGGTCGAGGTGCGCGGCATCGCCTACGTACTGATGCGGGAGCGCGATCTGCACGCCGTCGCCTCGGAGCGGGTCTCCGAGGATTCGACGGGGCTGTATCTCTGAGCCGCTGAACGAGCCGCTGAACGAGCCGCTGAACGAGCCGCTGAACGAGCGGCCGAAGAGCCGCCGAACGAGCGGCCGAAGAGCCGCCGGAACGAGCCGCAACGCCGGAATGTCGCAACAAGGGCTGGTGGCCCTCGTCACCAGCCCTTTTCGCTGCCCTCCCGGGCCCCTTTGCTACCGTGGAGGCACCCCGACGAGACGCGTCGTACCGGGTTACGACAAGACGACGCACCCCGCGCGCGCGGACGTACGCGCGCGTCACGTCTCTCGGAGGTGCCTGTCATGGCCTGGGTCCTGCTGCTCGTCGCCGGTCTGCTCGAAGTCGGCTGGTCGATCGGGATGAAGTACACCGACGGATTCACCCGGCTGTGGCCCAGTCTGCTCACCGGCGCCGGGATCGTCGCCTCGATGACGCTGCTCTCGCAGGCCGCCAAGACCCTGCCCATCGGGACGGCGTACGGCGTGTGGGTGGGCATCGGCGCGGCCGGTGCGGCGGTGCTCGGCATGGTGGCGCTGGGTGAGCCCGCCACCGCCGCCCGGATCTTCTTCGTCTGTCTGCTCCTGGTGGCTGTGGTCGGCCTCAAGGCCACCTCCGGCCACTGACCGGATCGCTCCTAGGTACGCGGCGGGCGGCGCGGGCGGTTCGCGCCCCCGGCCGTCGTCCCCGTCGTCGTGCCGCCCATGGTCGGGTTGCCGCCGTCCGTGGCCGCCGTCGTGCCGCCCGTGGTGGGCCCGCCGTCCGTGGTTCCTCCGGTGGTGCCGCCGTCGGTGGTGCCGCCCATGGTGGTGCCTCCGTTGGTCGGGCCGCCGGTGGTGCCGCCGGTCGTGGTGCCCGCGTCGGTCGTGGCTGCGGTGGTGCCCCCGGTCGTTCCGCCGTTCGTCGGTCCGCCCGTGGCCGTGCCGCCGTCCGTGGTCCCGCCCTCCGTCTGGCCCTCGGTCCGTCCTTCGGTCTGGCCCTGGTCCTGGCCTTCGGTCTGGCCCGGCTGGTTCGGGTTGGTCGGGTTGGGTGCCTGCGTCTCGACCGGCGGCGGTACGGACGCGCCCTCCTGGAGCTGGAGGTCGAAGTCCTGCGGCTCGGCGCTCTTGAGCGCGGCCGCCGTGTACTGTGCCCACGCCTGCGCGGGCGGCCCGCCGCCGTTCATCCGGGGCAGGCCCAGAGCGCCGTACAGCGGCTTCTGCGCTGCCGTGTCGGGGTCCTGGCCCATCACGGCGACCACGGTGGCCAGATCGGGCGTGTAGCCCGCGAACCAGGCCGCCTTGTCGTCCTCGGCCGTGCCGGTCTTGCCCGCCGCCGTGCGCCCCGAGGCCTGCGCGGCCGTACCGGTGCCGCCCTCCACCACGCTCTGCAGGATCGAGGTGGTGGTGTCGGCGGCCTCGCGCGGGACGGCCTGCTTGTCGTCCTGGGCCGGCAGGTCCACCTTCTCGCCGTCCTTGGTGACGGACTCGACCATCGTGTACGTGCCGTGCTTGCCGTGGTTGGCGAGCGTCGCGTACGCCTGGGTCATGTCCAGGACGGAGGCGGTCGCGGTGCCGAGTGCGATGGAGGGCCCGTTGGGCATGTCGGGCGTGCTGGAGGGGATGCCCAGGTCGATGGCGGTCTGGCGGACGCTTTTGGGGCCGACGTCCACGGCCATCTGCGCGTACACCGCGTTCACCGAGAGGTCGGTGGCGGACCGGACGGTGATCGGCCCGTACGACTTGTCGTCCTCGTTGGCGGGGTTGTACGGGGTGCCCGACCAGCCCTGGACGAAGCGCTTGTTGGTGCCGTCGTAGATGGTGTTGGGGGTGATCACGCGCGCGTCCTGCGTCTTGGAGTCGTTCTCGACGGCCGAGGTGAAGACGAAGGGCTTGAAGGTCGAGCCGACCTGGTAGTCGCGCCGGGTCGCGTTGTTGACGTACTGCTTGGTGTAGTCGATCCCGCCATACATCGCGAGCACCTTGCCGCTGTCCGGGTCGATGGAGGCGCCGCCGACGCGGACGTTGCGGTCGACCTTGCGGTCGGCACTGACCCGGGACATCACCTTGTCCTGGACGGCGGCGGCGAACGCGTCCTGCTTGGCCTTCTGGAGCGTGGTGGTGATCCGGTAGCCGCCCATGGCGAGGGTGTTCTCGTCGATGATCTTGTTGTTGGTCAGATAGTCCTTGACGGCCTCGACGACATAGCCGCGCTGCCCGGCCATCCCGGCCGCGGGCCGCGCCTTGGCCGGCGCCGGGAACGTGGCGGCGGCCCGTTCGGCGGGGGTCATCCACTTCTTCTTGACCATGCCGTCGAGCACGTAGTTCCAGCGCGCCACGGCCTTCGCCTTGTTCTCCGGGTGCGCCACCACGTCGTACGCGCTGGGGGCGTTGAGCAGCGAGGCCAGATAGGCGCCCTCGGCGGTGGTGGCCTTCTCGATGTCCTTGCCGTAGTAGGCCTGGGAGGCGGCCTGGATGCCGTAGGCGTTGCGGCCGAAGTAGCTGGTGTTGAGGTAGCCCTCCAGGATGTCCGCCTTGCTGACCTCGCGGTTCAGCTTGATCGCGATGAAGAACTCCTTCACCTTGCGGCTGATCGTCTGCTCCTGGCCCAGGTAGTAGTTCTTCACGTACTGCTGGGTGATCGTGGAGCCGGACTGCTTGCCCTTGCCGGTGAGGGTGTTCCAGGCGGCGCGGACCATCGCCTTGGGGTCGACCGCCCGTTCGGAGTAGAAGTCGCGGTCCTCGGCGGCGAGGACGGTGTGCTGGACGTTGAGGGGGATCTGCGCGAGCCGGACGTTCTCGCGGTTGATCTCGCCGTCCCGGGCGAGCTGGCTGCCGTCCGCGTACAGGAAGACGTTGGACTGGGCGGTCGCGGTGGCGTTGGCGGGCGGGATGTGGACGAGCGTGTAGCCGGCGATGAAGCCGCCGATGAGCAGCAGGGCGACGACGAGGGCGGCGCCGAGGACCATCCGCCAGGTGGGGACGGCGCGCCGCCAGCCGGTCCGCTTGGGTCGCTTCTTCTTGCCGTCGCCGTTGCCCTTGCCCTGGCCCTGGCCGTTGCCCTCATCCGTGCCGGGCTCCTCGCCCCGGCCTCCGCCCGGTCCTCGTGCCCCGCCTCCTGGCGCGGCGGAGAGGGTCGGGCCGGTGGCGCTGAGGTCCCGAGGGGCCCACCCCTGAGGGCGGCGGGGTGGCTGCTCGTCGTCGCTCATGTCTCTCTCGCGCCTGCGCTGTATCGGGTGATTCGCGTTGTACGCCCATATTGCACGCCCGGCCGGGAAAAGCCGTCGCGGTGGACCGCCGGACCGCACTAGGGTCGGACGCTTTGCACACGGATTCATACACAGCCCGGGCGCGGAGGTGGTGTAGTGCGGCTCTACGTGGTCGTTGCCGCAGGTGGGTTCCGGCGCCATACGACGTACCGGATCGCCACCGCCGCAGGCCTGTTCACCAACACCGTCTTCGGCGCGATCATGGCCTACACCTATATGGCCTTGTGGGACGCCCGCCCGCGTCTGGGCGGCTACGACCAGCCCGAAGCACTGACCTATGTGTGGCTGGGCCAGGCCCTGATCATGACGGTCGCCATGATGGGCGGCGGCTTCGAGGACGAGCTCATCGAACGTATCCGTACGGGTGACATCGCGATCGACCTTTACCGCCCCGCCGACCTCCAACTGTGGTGGCTGACGGGCGACGTGGGCCGGGCGGCCTTCCACTTCCTGGGGCGCGGTCTGGTGCCGCTGGCGTTCGGCGCGCTCGCCTTCGACCTGGCGCTGCCGGCCGAGCCGTGGACCTGGCTGGCGTTCCTGCTCGCCGTCTTCCTCGGCGTCCTGGTCAGCTTCTCGATCCGCTACCTGGTGGCGCTCTCCGCGTTCTGGCTGCTCGACGGGGCGGGCATGGCGCAGATGGCCTGGCTCGGCGGCGTCTTCTTCTCCGGGATGCTGCTGCCGCTCAACGTCTTCCCCGGCGCCCTCGGCGAGGTGGCGCGGGCGCTGCCCTGGTCGGCGCTGCTCCAGATCCCGGCCGACGTCCTGCTCGGCCGCCACACGGGCTGGGGCCTGGCGCGGGCGTACGGGTTCCAGCTCGGCTGGGCGGCGCTGCTGCTCGGCACCGGGCGCCTGCTCCAGGCCGCGGCGACACGGAGGGTGGTGGTGCAGGGTGGCTGAGACGGCGGCCGTCGTCCGGGAGGACGGGCAGGACGGGGAGGGCGGGCAGGACGCCGGGGAGGCCTGGGCCGAGCCGCGGGCCGGGCGGCTGCGCACGGCCGCCGAGGGCGTCCGCGCGTACCGCCTGATCGCGGGAATGTGGATCCGCTCCACCCTCGCCTACCGGGCGTCCTTCCTGATGACGGCGCTGGGCAACCTCGCGGCGACCGGGCTCGACTTCGTGGCGATCCTGCTGATGTTCGCGCACATCGACGCGCTGGGCGGCTACACGCTGCCCGAAGTGGCGTTCCTGTACGGGGCTTCGGGCGCCGCGTTCGGGCTCGCGGACCTGGCGATGGGGTCCATGGACCGGCTCGGCCGCCGGGTGCGCGACGGCACGCTCGACACGCTGCTGGTGCGCCCGGTGCCGGTGCTCGCGCAGGTCGCGGCGGACCGGTTCGCGCTGCGGCGCCTGGGCCGGATCACCCAGGGGCTCCTCGTCCTCGGCTACGCGCTGCTGACGCTCGACGTCCACTGGACGCCGCTGCGGGCCCTGTTGATCCCGCTGATGCTGCTGAGCGGCGCCGCGATCTTCGCCTCGGTGTTCGTGGCGGGCGGCGCGTTCCAGTTCGTCGCCCAGGACGCCTCCGAGGTGCAGAACTCCTTCACGTACGGCGGGAACCAGATGCTTCAGTACCCGCCGACGGTCTTCGCCAAGGACATGGTGCGCGGCGTCACCTTCGTGGTCCCGCTGGCTTTCGTGAACTGGCTGCCCGCGCTGTACGTCCTCGGCCGGCCGTACCCGCTGGACCTGCCGGGATGGCTGGCGTTCACACCGCCGCTGGTGGCGGCGGGCTGCTGCCTGCTGGCGGGGGCCGCGTGGCGGGCGGGCCTGCGGGCGTACCGGAGCACGGGAAGCTGACGAGAGGCGTTGCGACGATGAGCGATGTGATCCGGCTCGACGGCGTCGAGAAGGTCTTCGAGGTCCGCCGGAAGAACGGGAAGCGGCTGCGGCGCGAGCGCACGCGGGTCAGGGCGGTCGACGGGATCACCTTCTCGGTGCCGCGCGGCGAGATGGTCGGCTACATCGGCCCCAACGGCGCCGGGAAGTCCACCACCATCAAGATGCTCACCGGCATCCTGACCCCGAGCGGCGGCCGGGTCAGGGTGGCGGGCCTGGACCCCGCGCGCGAGCGCACCCGCCTGGCCCGCCGCATCGGCGTGGTCTTCGGCCAGCGCACCACGCTCTGGTGGGACCTGCCGCTGTATGACTCGTACCGCCTGGCCCACCGCATGTACCGGATTCCCGACGACCGCTTCCGCGAGAACCTGGCCCGCTGCGTCGAACTGCTCGACCTGGGCGAGCTGTTGGACGTGCCCGTACGCCAGCTCTCGCTGGGCCAGCGGATGCGCGGCGACATCGCGGCGGCCCTGCTGCACGACCCCGAGGTGCTCTACCTGGACGAGCCGACCATCGGCCTGGACGTGGTGAGCAAGGCGAAAGTACGCACCTTCCTACGGGAGTTGAACGCCGAACGCGGCACGACCGTCCTCCTGACCACCCACGACCTCACCGACATCGAGCAGCTCTGCGAGCGCGTGATGGTGATCGACCACGGCCGGCTGGTGTACGACGGGGCGCTGGCCGGGCTGCACGAGGTCGGGGGCAGCGAGCGCACCCTGGTGGTCGATCTGGAGCGCGAACTGGCGCCGATCGACGTCGGGGACGTCATGGATGCCGGGGACGGCACGGATGTCGGGGACGGCACGGATGCCGGGGGCGCCGTCCACGCGCGCGTGGTGAAGGTCGAGGGCCCGCGGCAGTGGATCGCGTTCCCGGCCACGGCGTCGGCCGCCCCGCTGGTGGCGAGGATCGCCGAGCGGTATCCGCTGGTGGACCTGTCGGTGCGGGAGCCGGACATCGAGTCGGTGATCGCCCGGATGTACGCCGACCGGGGCCTTCATTAGGCTGGCCGTATGACGAGTGAACCTTCGGGGGCTTCGGGGGCGGGTCTCCCCGAGATGCGGGCATCGGACGCGGAGCGCGAGCGGGTGGCCGAGGCGCTGCGGGACGCGGTGGCCGAGGGGCGGCTCGACATGGAGGAGTTCGAGGAGCGCCTGGAGGCGGCGTACAAGGCGCGTACGCACGGGGAGTTGGCGCCGCTGGTACGGGATCTGCCCACGCCGGCCGTGCGCCCCCCGTCACCTCCGGCATCTGCTTCGTCCGGGGAGGTCGACTGGCCGTCGAGGATCGGCGGCGCGGCCACCTCGCGCGGCGCCTTCGCCTTCTGGGGCGGATTCGGCCGCAAGGGTACGTGGACGGTCGGCCGGACGTTCACCGCGTTCGCGATGTGGGGCGGCGGCGAGATCGACCTGCGCGAGGCGCGTTTCGAGTCCGCCGAGACGGTGATCCGCTGCTTCACGATCATGGGCGGCATGGGTGTGACGGTCCCGCCCGAGCTGACGGTGAGGGTCCGCGGCTTCGGCCTGATGGGCGGCTTCGGCGACAGGGCGACGGGCGAGGGCACACCGGGCTCGCCGCGGGTGACGGTGACGGGATTCGCCCTGATGGGCGGCATCGGGGTGGAGCGCAAGCTGCGGAAGGCGGCGAAGCGGGGGCTGGGCGGGTCGCCCCGCAAGGAACTGGGCTGAGGGCAGGCGCTGCGGGCAAGCGCCGAGGGCTGGCGTTGAGAGCAGACGGCTGCGGGCAGGCGTTGAGGGCAGGCGTGGAGAGCAGACGGCTGCGGGCAGACGCTGAGAGGGCAAGGCGTTTGAGAGCAGACGGCTGACTGCGGGCAGACGCTGAGGGCAGGCGTTGAGAGCGGGCCGAGACGGGTTCACTCTTCCCGCGGGAACTCCACGTGCGCCCCGGGAGTCCCTCATGTAGGGACAATTGCGTACGGGGCGGTGCGTGCGGCGCGTGGACGGGCGGAGCGAATGGAACGTACTGATGCGGGCGGGCCGGGGGAGCCGGGCCCCGGCGGGCGGGGGGGCTCTCGCGGCCCCGGCGGCCTGACGTCCGCGTTCTCGTACACGGCGGCGGACGAGGAGAAGCGCCGGGGCGTGCGCCGGATGAAGGCCACGGCGACGGGCCTGCTGCTCCTGGTGGCGCTGGTCTTCGCCCTGGCGACCTGGGCGGACCGCTCCGGCGCGGGCTCCTGGGCGGCGTACGTCGCGGCGGCGGCGGAGGCGGGGATGGTGGGCGCGCTGGCGGACTGGTTCGCGGTGACGGCCCTGTTCCGCCACCCGCTGGGCGTCCCGATCCCGCACACGGCGATCATCCCGAACAAGAAGGACCAGCTCGGCGAGTCACTGGGCTCGTTCGTGGGGGAGAACTTCCTCTCCCCGGAGGTGGTACGTACGCGACTGGGCGCCCTGGGAATCGGCGCCCGGGTGGGCACCTGGCTGGCGGACCCGTCGCACGCGGACCGGGTGACGTCAGAACTGGCGACGGCGCTGAGAGGCGCGCTCACGGTCCTGCGGGACTCGGACGTCCAGGCGGTGGTGGGCGAGGCGATCACGCGCCGGGCGGACGCGGCGGAGATCGCCCCCGGCATCGGCAAGACCCTGGAGAAGGTCGTCGCGGACGGCGGCCACCGCCGGGTGGTGGACCTGGTGTGCGCGCGGGCGCACGACTGGCTGGTGCTGCACGGGGACTCGGTGATGGAGGCGGTGCAGGGAGGCGCCCCCGGCTGGACCCCCCGCTTCGTGGACAAGAAGGTCGGGGAGAGGGTCTACAAAGAACTGCTCCGCTTCGTGACGGAGATGCGGGACATGCCGGCGCACCCGGCCCGGGGCGCGCTGGACCGCTTCCTGACGGACTTCGCGGCGGACCTCCAGTCGGACACGGAGACGCGCGCGAAGGTGGAGCGCCTGAAGTCGGATGTCCTGTCCCGCCCCGAGGTCCAGGACGTCATCGCGTCGGCGTGGTCGTCCGTCCGCGCGATGATCATCGCGGCGGCGGAGGACGAGCGCAGCGAGCTGCGCCTGCGGGCGAGGGCGTCCCTCCTCTCCCTGGGCGCCCGCCTGTCGACGGACACCCGCCTCCAGTCGAAGGTGGACGGCTGGGTCCAGGACGCGGCGGCGTACGTGGTCTCCACGTACCGCGCGGAGATCACGTCCCTGATCACGGACACGGTCCGCTCCTGGGACGCGGCCGACACATCAAAGAAGATCGAGGCCCACATCGGCCGCGACCTCCAGTTCATCCGCATCAACGGGACGGTGGTGGGGGCGCTGGCGGGCGTGGTGATCTTTGCGGTGGCGCGGGGGGTTGGGGGGTAGGGGGCGTCTTGTGGGGCGGGGCCGGGGGGCGTGGTGCGGGGGTCTGACGACGCGGTGCTGGGCGCGTGCGGCGGTGCGGCGCGAGCCACCCGGCCGGCAACCCTGGGCTCTCCCTGCTGGGCGCGTGCGGTGGTGCGAGCGCGGGCCACCCGGCCGGCATCCCTGGGCTCTCCCTGCTGGGCGCGTGCGGTGGTGCGAGCGCGAGCCGCCCGGCCGGCATGTGCCTACGCGTCCCCGGTCTCTCCCCTGCTGGGCGTGTGGTGCGCGCGGCCACCTGGCCGGCACCCCCTGGGCATCCCTGCCCTCTCCCCTGCTGGGCGCGCGGCCGCAGTCCTGTCCCTGCTCTGCCTGGCCACGCACCCAGCCGGTCCATCCTGCGGGGAGTCGCAGTGTTCGGTGTTACGTACGTACGAGTCGCCCAGGACGTTCAAATGGTTCCCGGGTCGGGCTAGGCATTTTTCCTGGTGACGGCCCAGGAGGCGACCGCGACCCCACCCGCCACGGCGAACACGGACGGCCAGGCGCCGACCTTCTTGGCCAGAGGGTGCGACCCGGCGAACGCGGCGACGTAGGCCACCGTGAGCCCGACGGCCGCCTTGGTCCCGGCCGCCTGCTTCCACTCCCGCGCGGCCACGGCCCCGGCGGCGGCCAGCGCCACCCCACCGAGCGGCCGCTTCTTGGTCCACCGAGCGGTGGCATACCCACCCACGAGCCCACCCGCGGCGATAGCCGCTGCCGGAACCTTGGCCATGCTGTGCCTCCTGCGCCTCTATGGTCTGTCCACTCCGAGGCTAATGCTCCCCGTCAGGCATCCGGCATCCGGTCCGCCCGGACGGCGTCGACGAAGGCCTCCCAGCTGGGGTCGGCGAAGCTGAGACGGGGTCCTTGGGGCCGCTTGGAGTCGCGGACGGCCATGCCGGGGCCAAGCACGGCCGCCTCGACGCACTCCCCGCCCGATCCGTTGCTGTAGCTGCTCTTGAACCATCCGCCCCTGGCCGTGGTGCTCATCGGGAGTGCTCCTCCATCACGCGCCTGATCAACGCCGTCGACTGCGAGGGGCTCGACGCGAGTGCCCGAAGATTGTCGAAGGCCTTGGTGTACTGACCTACATCATGCTGCGTCTCCAGATACGTGGCATCGGTCAACCCGTCTCGGTAGACCAGATCGGGATCCTCCTGTTCAGGGAACCCGAGGATGGTGAAGGCACCGGTCGCGGGGTAACTGCCGGCGGTGAACGGCAGAACTTGCAACGTCACATTGCCCAACCCGCCCACAGCGAGCATCCGTTCGAGCTGGTCGCGCATTAGCTTTCGATCGCCGACGACGTGACGCAACACGCTCTCGTGCACAATGAACCAGGCGTCGGGTGCCGATACTTTGGTAAGAAGGCTTTGCCGCTCCGTACGGACCCTTACCGCTCGTGCGAGGTCCGTCGCGGGCATCTGGTTCGATGCAAGATGCAACTCGGCTGCGTACTCCGGTGTTTGCATCAGGCCAGGGACGAACTCGCACTGGTACTGGCGCAGGCTCGATGCGGCCTGCTCGAAGCCGACGTATCCGGCGAACCAGCGCGGGACTCCCGTGCCGTGAGCCTGCCACCAGCCGCGCACTTTCGAATCCTTGGCGAGCCCCATGAGGAGCTCACGTAGCTCATCGTCGGTGCCGTAGAAGCGACACAAGGCGTCGATGTCCGAGGGCTGAACGCGGCCACTCCCTGTCTCCAGCCGGTTGACCTTGGAACCACTCCAGCTCAGCTCCTCTCCGACTTGATTGCAGGTCAGCTGGCTGATCTCGCGCAGCTTCTTCAGCTCAATGGCCAGACGGCGGCGACGAGCGGTAGGGGACTCGGCCACATCAACTCCAGGTGCTGTAGCGGAGGTTCAGTCTCTGTGGAAGTGGGGCGTGCTGCCAATCGCTCGATCGTGGGAATCCCTGCGTGCAAATTGCATGACGGGATGCGCGTGCTGCCATGCTCGCACCATGTCGATGCGGCGACCGAGAGGGTGATGGCGTGGCTGGATGCAGGTTCAAGGTCCGTAGGAAGCCGTGGGACCTCCCCTTCTTGGCGGAGCCCGAGGAGTTGGCCGGGCTCCGGCGCGTGATCGGATTACACCTCGGCCTCTGGGGCCTGCCGGATCTGATCGACTCAGCCCAGCTGTGTGTGACCGAGCTGGTCACCAACGTCATTACGCACGTCGGCCACGGAACGCCGACGACTCTCACCGTGTCGATGAACGGGCAGTTCCTGCGCCTCGCAGTGACGGACCCGGATGTGCGCGCCCTTCCCACCCTCCTCGCGGCGAGAGGCGAGGAGGAGTCGGGAAGAGGCATGGCGCTGGTTGACTCGGTGGCTACCCGCTGGGGTGTGATTCTCAGGGCGGATACGAAGGTCACCTGGTGTGAGATGGACACGGGGCTCCGTGCGGCTGATGACCACGTTGGCGATCCGCAAGTTGAAGCGGCAGAGGCGCTGTTGGTTCTGTGCTGCCTGGATCCCAGCCGCGCCGTGGGCCCGTTGAGCGCAGAAGTGGGAGTACAGACGACCGTCAGAGTGATCACTGATCTCCTCTACTGGCTACGAATGCATGGGTGCGACCCAGATAAGGTGCTCGACCGCGCGAAGCTAAACTTTGATATTGCGGCGGAGGGCGTGAGCTGAAGCAAGAAAGCTACTTGTCCTCTAGGATTCCATCGATGAGTTTGAAACCATCCAAGACGTTCTTGACAGTCGAGAGTTCCACCCGCGGATCTACCTGAATCTGCATCTTGGCGGAGGTGTGCGCCACTTCACCGCGAGCAGTAGCCCATACCTCCGTATCATTTAGCCATTCGGTGTCTATTTCTTCCTTCGTGACACCTAGGGGAAGCAGAAGCAGGAGCAAGTTCCTCTCCTTGATCCCATTGTTATTCGTTCGCACATATGTACTGTATTGCCGCTTTGCTGCCTCCACTCGACTTTTCAGGGTCGGGTATTTTGCCCCGTTTCTGTCCCTTAGTTCGGTTAGAGAATCTGGTATATCGAGACGCGAATCGCGATGTGACATCAGGGCGAGAAGGCAGGGGCGGATTGTCCCATCTCTATTCCATTCAAGATGGGCCCTGTGGACGACCTCGATAACCCTGTCTTCTATGTACGCTTCAAACTCTGCATGGGCGAGGACGCGAAAAGCCCGAGTCCTTTCGTGTACTCTGTCTGAGTATAGCCCTGTGGAGTTAAAATTGGCGGGCAGTAGATTTCGACGGAGCTCCGAAACTCTTCGGGAGAGTGTTCTGTAGCGCGTTGAAGGCACAGTCGAGACCCCTCATGAAGAGATTCGATTATTTTCGAATCGAGGGACCCTTACCGGTGTTTGGATCGCTTCCTCTAGTGCCGCCCCCCAAAGTGCAAGCCGTCGATGCGTGGCTAGTGGCGTCTTCGTGGTTGTTTGAATGGACTCGACAAAACGAGGGTCGTCGTCACAGAGGCGCCTAAAGGCGTGTTCGACATCCGATCGCATCGAAGTGGCGAGCTCGGCAACCTCGATATCGGTGAAATAGTACGTCATGATATCGAATACCGCACGATTGAATCGGCCCTCATAGTCGCCGTCGGACCAGCGGTAGAACGAATTTTCGCCGAAGATTTCGAATGTTGCGCGGATTGCCCTTTCGCACCCTCTTCCGGTTTCCCTGATTTTATCTTCGTTTTCGGGCCAAGCCTCGTTCAACTGGTTCACGGTACTGTCGAGGAACCCCTTGAGGTTTCCACTGTACGAATCGAGGCGATAGCGGAACGCGAAGTATCGAAGCATTATTTCAACGTCACGCATCCGGAAATCGGGCTTCTTGATGCGCAATGCGCGCTGCAGCCATGCACTCTCAGATGCGGCGTCGTCCAGATAGTTCGTGAATTCTCCAGGATGGAGAGCCTGACGCAGCTCCTGGGGAGACAATCGCACGCTGCCAGTATTCAATCGGAGGAAGACCAGGTTCAGGAAATCCTCGTTGGGCCAGCGGCGCACGACGACAGTGCGAATGGTTTCGTTGAGGAAGGCGTTCAAGTCGTCGACGAGATCGCTGTCATTCTCCATCTTTGCGAGGGTTTGAAGTCTCAAGTCGCCCCGTACGTCAAGGTTCGTAAGGCTGAGGCCTTTGAATTCTCGTTCGTTATCTGAGACGGCCAGAGAAGATCCTGCAGCGAACTGACGTAGTGCTAGTAGCCGTTGCTTACCGTCGAGGACGATGAATTTACCCCGCCTGCTTTTATCTTCGGCAAGCACGATTTGGGGGATCGGGAGGCCGAGGATCAGGGACTCGATGAACTTGCTCTTCCTCGCCTTGTCCCAAGCGTCGCGCCTCTGGAATTTTGGGTTGAGCTGGATGTTCCCTCGACGCAACTGACTGAGGATCGTCTCTGTGGTCCAATCGGTATCCGTCACGACTGCCCGAGTGACATCACTGCGTGACACATCAGACGGTTCGTTCTCCTCCCCGTCGATGTCGTCGTACGTGTCGTTGCCATTGTCGATTATGCGAGCCACGGATGCCTTCTCTCGTAGATTTGCTCGAATGTTGGGCTAGTGCGAGTGGCCTGGAGGTGATGGCCACCTCTATCCGGCAACGATGTGCGCATACGTCCACACGTCCGCCGGCAAGTCGTTGTGCAGGCGCCAGGTTATGGCCATCGGCTTGCTCCCCCGGTGATTTACATACGTCGCCGGGCCCAGCAACATCCACGGCTGGGACTTTCCGATGTCGGTGTCCTTGTAGCGGCGCATGAAGAGTAGGACGTGGCTGCCTTCTTCGGCGTGGTTGCGGTAGCGCCGACCGGTCGGGGACTCGGCTGACGTGGTGCTCTGGGACTCCCAGTGGAAGAGCGAGGGGCTCTGGGCGAAATCCCTATAACGCACGGTCGGGGAGAAGTCCTTCTCGTTCTTCTCCAATGTGATCAACAGTGCGTCCGTCTTGAGGTCGTCCACCCACGCCACACCCTGGGCGAACGAGCCGGGCATTTGGCCGCCCAGTCGGGCGACACCGAGCGCGGCCAGGATTTCCGACCGGTTGTACGAGCTGTGGATCTTCAGGGGAAGCTCGTGATGCGGCGGATCCATGGACACTGGGAGATGGTCCGTACGATCATGGACGTGCGCCAGTACCTGGCGGAGTTCGCTTCGCAGCGCATGCTGTTCGCGGAGCGAGTCGAGCCCCTCCTGATAGCTGGAGAACCCGCCCGCCGTGTCCCACAGATTGAAGAAGAGCATGCGAGCGTAGCCCTGCTGCTTGGCGTCCAGATCGGCGTACGCAGGCGCGTTGTCCTGCAGCAGCCGGGTGTACGCCTCGACGCGCTCGCGGTCATCGGCGTGCAGGAACGCGTGGACCCGCTTGAGGAGCTGGTCCTCGCCGGGTGGCGCCTCGTCCGGGGCGAGCTTGGCGTAACGTAGAGTCCGCGTCCAGGAATTCGAGCCCTTGTAAAGCTCCTTGATCTCCCGGCGGCTCTCGGTCAGGTACTCGGAGAGGCCCGGTGTGGCGTACGCCTTCACCTCGGAAGCCAGGGCCCGTACGTCTGCCTTCAGCTGGGTACGGACGTTGTTCAGGACGAGGTCCTTGGCCACGCCCTCCAGGACGATCTGGCAGCCGGAGGGGAGCTGCGGGAAGTCGCGCTCCAGGTTGTCGACCAGCCGGTTGCGGGAGAGGTTCGTCAGGGCGCGGAACTGCTCCTCGAAGCGGAACTCGGCGCGGTGCTCGCCGATGAAGTCGAGGACCGTCAGAACCGGCTTGTCCGGGGTGCGGCGCAGTCCGCGGCCCAGCTGCTGAAGGAAGACCGTGGCGCTGTTCGTCGGACGTAGGAGTAGCAGGGTGTCGACATCGGGTATATCGAGTCCCTCATTGAAGAGGTCGACGGAGAAGATCACTTGGAGCTCGCCGTTACGCAGCGCCCTCAGAGCGCCTTCGCGTTCAACGGGATTCGAGTCACTGTCGAGTGCGCGAGCCTGAAAGCCTGCTTGGCGGAAGAAGTCAGCCATGAAGTGGGCATGGGCCTTCGTCACGCAGAACCCAAGGGCTCGCATGGCACCCGGCTGGGAGATCTTCTCCTGGATGGCCTTCACGACCAGACGCGCGCGGTGGCGGTTGTCTGTGTAGAAGCTGCCGAGCTCACCGACGTCGTACGAGCCATGCTGCCAGGTCAGTGCCTTCAGGTCGGTGCCGTCGGGGATGCCGAAGTAGTGGAATGGGCACAGCAGGTCATTGTCCAGCGCCTCCCACAAGCGCATTTCAGCGGCGATGCGGCCGTCGAAGAACTCGTCCTGAACGTTGAACCCATCCATCCGCTCGGGGGTGGCCGTCAGGCCCAGTAGTTCGGCGGGCTGGAAGTGGGAGATCACCCGTCGATAGGTGCTCGCCGTCGCGTGGTGGAACTCGTCGATGACGATGATGTCGAAGTGGTCTGCGTCCAGAGGCGTCAGGCGCTGTTCCGTGAGTGATTGCACGCTGGCGAAGACGTGCTTCCATTCGCGTGGCTCTTCGCCGTTGTAGAGCAGCTCCCCGAAGGAGGCGTCGTCCAGTACCTCGCGGTAGGTGCGCAGCGACTGTCTCAGGATTTCCTTGCGGTGCGCGACGAAGAGGAGCCGCAGATCCTTGCCCCGGCGCTGGAGCAGATCACGGTAGTCCAGTGCGGCCATGACGGTTTTACCGGTGCCTGTCGCCGCGACCAGCAGGTTGTGATGGCGGTCGTGCACCTCACGCTCGACGTTGAGACGCTCCAACATGTCGCGCTGGTGAGGGAAGGCACGGACTTCGAGCCCGGAGAGGCTGATCTTCGCCTCACCCGAGGTGCGGGTGCCGCCTGCCAGTCCGAGGGCTTCGTCCAGGCGCTCCGCATGGGTGTCCGGGTCGTACAGCTCGAACGCGTTGTCACTCCAGTACGCATCGAAGGTCGACTCGAACTTGTCGAGGACGGTTGGAGTGGCCACCGATGACAGCCTGACATTCCACTCCAGGCCATCGAGAAGCGCAGCCCTGGAGAGGTTGGAACTGCCGACATATGCGGTGTCGAACCCCGTGTTGCGCCGGAACAGCCACGCCTTGGCATGCAGCCGGGTGGACCGGATCTCGTAGTTGACTCGTACTTTGGCGCCGAATTCTCGCACCAGTCGGTCGAGGGCGTGCCGATCGGTGGCGCCCGTATACGTGGTCGTAATGACCCGGATGGGTACGCCTCGCTCCTTCGCGGCGCGCAGCGAGTCCTCCAGTACGCGAAGGCCGTACCACTTCACGAAGGCGCAGAGCAGGTCGATTCGGTCGGCGGTGGCCAGCTCCGCCCGTAGCTCGCTGCCTAAGCTGGGGTCGTCCGGAGCGTTGGTGATCAGAGCCGATTCGGAGAGCGGAGTGAGTGGACGCATGGCGTACACCCCCGGCGCTTCCTGCTCCGCGAGAGCCAGCAACTGCCGGGGGCCGTCGACGATGAGGTCAGTGGAATCCCTGCTCGCCGAGGACGCGTCCGAGTCTTCAGCGAAGGCCGCCAAGATGCGATTGGCTGCGGCTACTTGCTTGTCCTGCGGAAGCTGACGCAGCTGGCGCTGCACGGCCGCAGCGACATGTCGGGCGAGTACGTTGGGCGAGGACTCGTGGCTGACCTCGGTCTCGACCACCTTCCACCCGCTGGCGCCCAGGTTGTCGATCTGGTCCTGCACCTGCTGCGTGATCAGTTTCTCGTACACGCCGGTGATCGGTTGAGTGAGATCCCCCGAGTCCGCCACGGCCTCTCCCTGGGTCGCTGGGTTTTCTGATTCCGTTGCGACTCAGTTCTAACAAAGGCCACTGACACCGCAGCCGGCGGCCGGTCACACCGCCCCGTGGCACTCCGAATACCCCACCCCCGACCCACACCAACACCCCTCCCCCCGCCGAGGCGGCCAAGCCACCGCTCGGCCTCGGGCTGCCAGGGTCGTGGCGTACTGGGGGAGGAGGTCCGCGTTTGAGGGGGACGAGGACTCGGAGGCTGCGAAGGCCTCGTAGGACGGGACCGTGCCCGTGACGATGCCCAGGTTCGCCGTGCCCGTCGCCGACAGTTCGCGCAGGGACGCCTCGATGTCCAGGAGGTGGGCCGCGTGAGTGGGGTACTCCGTGGCCAGGGAGGGGTAGGCCGCGAGGAGCTCGTCCAGTTCGGGGGCCGGCCAGTGCAGGACCGCCACCGGGAACGGGCGCGAGAGGGCCGCTCGGTACGTGCCCAACTCCGAGCGCAGGCGCGCCAGTTCCGCCTTCAGCTCCGCCGGGTCGTCCGAGCCCAGGGACCACAGGCGCTTGGGGTCGTGGAGTTCGTCCAGGGTGATCTCGGCGCGGTGGAGGCGGTCCGCGAGTTCGTCCCAGGCGTCGTGGTCCAGGGCGAGCAGGCGGCGTACGCGGTGGCGGGCCGTGAGCAAGGACTGGGTGGGGTACGGGATGTCCGCCGTCGGGTCGTCGGCGGGGAGCAGGAGCGTGAGCGCCGTCGTCAGGGTCGCGTGCGCCGCGTCGAGCTCGTCGTGCGTCTCCAGCGTCTCCGCCACGATCTCCCACGGCGCCGGGTCCCGGGGCGCCGAGGCGCGGACGCCATCGATGATCGCCCGCGCCTCCGCCTCGTGCCCGTACTCCCAGAGGTTCGCGGCCTTGAAGGCCTTGATCAGGGCCGGGTGCTCGGGCTCCGCGGCGAGGAGGCGGTCGTAGAGCGTCGTGGCTCGCTCGCGGTCGCCGGCCAGCTCCAAGTGGGCCGCTGCCTGCAGGAGGAGCGGCTCGTGGTCCTCGGGATACTGCGTCGCGGTGCGCAGCAGACGCTCGGCTTCGGCGGCGTGATCCGTGTGATCGGCAGGCGTGTCGGGGCGCATGAGGGACACCGTACTGCTGTGCGGGGCCCAAGCGGAGGGGTGTTCCGGCCCTGGTGAGTTGACGGGGCAGCCCTTATGGTGCGCGCGTGCGGATACCGGTGGTGGTGCAGGGGCGCTCTCGGGGGCGGGTGATCCTGGCGCGCGCCGCCCGGGGGCGGGTGATCCTTGCGCCCGCCGCCCGCCGGTTCGTACGCGGAGCAGTACGGGGACCAATAGGGGGACCAGTACGGGGAGGAGTTCGGGGACCAGTACGGGGCGTCGTGCAGGGAGGTCCTCATGGCCGGCCCGCCCTGCGGCCCCTCGGCCGCGCCCTCTGGAGCGGCGCCGAAGCCGTCGTCACCCTCGGGCTCGTCCTCCTCCTGC
The DNA here is from genome assembly GCF_040639555.1 of Streptomyces sp. NPDC023838. Taxonomy (NCBI): domain Bacteria; kingdom Bacillati; phylum Actinomycetota; class Actinomycetes; order Kitasatosporales; family Streptomycetaceae; genus Streptomyces; species Streptomyces sp. NPDC023838. The sequence goes on along the minus strand of NZ_JBFAAD010000010.1, from coordinate 68,312 downwards.
TCGTCGCCCATCAGCTGTGGTGGACCAACCGCGAGGCCCGGCACGAGGCCCGGCAGACCGTACGGACGCTGGAGCGGGAGTGGGGCGGCCGGGGGGAGGGGAAGCGCGCGGAGGGGAAGCGCGCGGAGGGGAAGCGCGCGGAGGGGAAGCGCGCGGAGGCCGCGCCCGTCGGGGCTGCCGCCGGGCCTGCCACCACCCCGCACGCCCCGGCGCCCTCGGCGGCTCCCTCCGCAGAGCCTGCCCGCGAGAGCGACCCCGGTCCCGATCCCCGCCCCGACCTCGCCTACGCCGTCCTCCGCCTCCCCTCTCTCGGCGTCACCGCCCCCGTCGCCGAGGGGATCAGCAAGCACGGCGTCCTCGACAAGGGGTACGTCGGGCACTACGCCGGGACCGCGCAGCCCGGGCAGGCCGGGAACTTCGCTCTCGCCGGGCACCGCAACACCCATGGCGAGCCCTTCCGTCACCTCGACCGGCTGCGGGCCGGGGACCGGATCGTCGTCGAGACGCGGGACGCCGTTTTCACCTATCTGGTGGACAAGACTCTCCCCGAGACCTCCGCCCGGGACGGCGGAGTGATCGCACCCGTACCGCGCAGTGCCGTCCGTACGACGTACGGATACGGCGAGCGCGGGTACTACGTCACCCTCACCACCTGCACCCCCGAGTTCACCTCCCGGTACCGGCTCGTCGTGTGGGGCAGGCTCGCCTCGATGCGGCCGCGCTGAGCGGCAGGACGTGCGGCAGGACGTGCTGCGGGGCTCTCCCCGGCCGATTGTCCGAGCCGTCGTGTATAACGTCAGAAGAGTCAGGAGTCGGACACGCGTTTGGTGGGGGGAAGCATGATCGGCAACCGCACGGCGTCGGTGCGCTGCTCCTTCGGCCTGCTCCTCTTCCTCCTCGCCGAGCTGCTGCTCGTCAACGGCGGCACGCTCTCCGGCGCCGTCGCCCTGGCCGCCACCGCCGCGGCCGGCTCCGCCCTCGCCGTCTGCGCGCTGCTCGCCTCCCGCGCGGTGCCCAAGGTGCCGCGTACGCGCATACGCACCGCGATACGGGACCGTGAGCGGCGCACCGCGTTCCTGCCGCAGCGCGATCCCGATGCTTCCGGGCGCCCCAGGCCCCGAGCTCCCGGCCGCCTCGCCATGACGGCCGCGTAGGGCGGCAGCTCTTCCTGCCCGGGGCTTCATCTCGGGGGTTCCTTCTTGGATCTCCTTCTCGGATCTCCTTCCCGGGTCTCATTCCGGGGCCCCTTTCCGGGCTCCTGCGGGCTGCACCTCTTTCTCTCCGCCCTCCGCCGGGCCGTCACGCCGCTCTGTCCCGCGCGCGTACGCACCTCTGCCCTGCGCCCTGCGCCCTGCGCCTTGAGAGCCCTGTGCCCTGTGCCCTGTGCCCTGCGCCTTGAGCGCAGCCGCGTCCGCGCGCCCCCAGACGTGACTCCGGAGGCTTTCCATGTCCGTATTCGATGTGTTCCATGTGTTCGATGCATTCGCCGGTCTGGTCGAGCGCCTCGCCGACCTGGTCCAGCCGCTCTTCCACGACTCCGCGACCGCCGCCGCGATCGTGCTGTTCACCATGCTCGTACGGCTCGCCGTGCACCCCTTGTCCCGGCAGGCGGCCCGGGGGCAGCAGGCCCGCGCCAAGCTCCAGCCGCAGCTGGCCGAGCTGCGCAAGAAGCACGGCAAGGACCCCGAGCGGCTGCGCAAGGCGGTCGCGGAGCTGCACGCCGCGGAGAAGGTGTCGCCGTTCTCCGGGTGCCTGCCGAGCCTGTTCCAGCTGCCCGCCTTCTTCCTCCTCTACCAGCTGTTCTCGAACTCCGGCTTCGGTGGCGGGCACACGGCCCTGCTCGACCACACCCTGCTCTCCGCCCCGCTGCGCGGCCGCTGGGCGGACGCGCTCGGCGACGGCGGGCTCATAGGCGGCCAGGGCCTGGTCTACCTGGGCCTCTTCGTCTTCGTCGCCGCGGTCGCCACCTTCAACTACGGGCGTACGAAGCGTCAGCTCGCCACGCAGCCGCTGGTCCCGGCCGATCAGCAGGAGGGGGTGCCGGGGCTCGGCGCGATGACGAAGTTCATGCCGCTGATGTCGTTCGGCACGCTGATCACGGTGGCGGTGGTGCCGCTGGCGGCCGCGCTGTACGTGGTGACGAGCACGACGTGGTCGGCCCTGGAGCGTGCGTACCTGTACCGGGAGGCGGCTCAGGCGCCCGTGGTTACTACCGCGTAGCGGTCCGGTGTGTGAACAGGGTCTTGCAGAGTGGACATCGACCTTGGAGGATCGAACGATCCTTCCGATGGCCGCCACCCATCGGCCGGGCCAGGCTCGACCTAGGGAGACAGACCATGAAGCTGCTGCGCACAGGCACGGCGGGCAACGAGCGTCCCGCGCTGCTCGCCGCCGACGGGACCTTGCGGGATCTGTCCGGGCTCGTGGCGGACATCGACGGTGACCTGCTCGCCGACGAGTTCGCCCTGGACCGGATACGGGCGGCGGCCGACACCGGCGTGCTGCCCGCGCTGGACGCGGCCGGGGAGCGCGTCGGCCCGCCGGTCGCCCGGATCGGCAAGGTCGTCTGCATCGGGCTGAACTACCACGACCACGCCGCCGAGACCGGCGCGGCGATCCCCGCCGAGCCGGTCGTCTTCTTCAAGGCGGCGGACACGGTCGTCGGCCCGAACGACACGGTCCTGGTGCCCCGCAGGTCGGTGAAGACCGACTGGGAGGTCGAGCTCGCGATCGTCATCGGGCGCACGGCCCGCTATGTGGCCGACGACGAGGACCCGCTGGCGTACGTGGCGGGGTACGCGGTGTCGCACGACGTGTCCGAGCGTGAGTTCCAGATCGAGCGCGGCGGCACCTGGGACAAGGGCAAGAACTGCGAGACGTTCAACCCGCTGGGCCCCTGGCTGGTCACCCGCGACGAGATCCCGGACCCGCAGGCGCTGTCGCTGCGCCTGTGGGTCAACGGCGAGCTGAAGCAGAACGGCTCCACCGCGGACCAGATCTTCCCGGTCGCGGAGGTCGTCCGCTACGTGAGCCAGTTCATGACGCTGTACCCCGGCGACATCATCAACACCGGGACCCCGGCGGGCGTCGCGATGGGGCACCCGGAGCCGAAGCCGTATCTGCGGGCGGGGGATGTTGTAGAACTGGAGATCGAGGGGTTGGGGAGGCAGCGCCAAGCCCTCAAAGACGCTTAGGCTGGAGCCCCAGGGAGGGCACGATGACCGTTGCGCAGTCCGAAGTGGCGCTTGAGGAGTTCGAAGCGTTCGACGCTGCGGCGCCGGAGGGCTTCCACGTCGAGCTGATCAACGGGAGGGTGCTGGTGACTCCGGCTCCGGACGGTGACCACGACGAAAATGTCGTGTCCATCGGGCGCCAGATTCAGGCGCGTGAGCCCGCACTGCACATGTACCAGGGACGCGGTCTGGCCGTGCCCGCCTATAAGGCTGGTCGGGCACGCGTCGACGGCGCGGTCGCCCCGGTCGGGTACTTCCGGGGCCAGCCGTCCTGGTCGGACCCCTCGGGCGTCCTCCTCGTCGTCGAGGTCACGTCCGGGCGTGAGCCGGACGCCGAGGTCGACCGTGTCGATAAGCGTGACGCCTATGCTCAGGCCGGGTTCCCGGTGTATCTGCTGGTCGATCGCCATCGTGGCGAGGTCGTGGTGCACTGGGATCCTGAGGGCGGCAACTACCGGCACACGTCGACGGCCGCCTTCGGCGCGAAGCTCGCCCTGCCCGCGCCGTTCGGCTTCGACCTCGACACCTCCGAGCTCGCCTGACGGCTCAGTCCGCCGTCACAGTGCCACCTCCACCGTCACACCCTCGCGCGCCGACCTGCGTGCCGCCTCCAGGACGTCCAGCGCGGCCGCGGCCTCGTGTGCGGTGACCGGCGGCTCGCCGCCCTCGCGCAGGGCGGCGGCGATCGCCGTGTAGTACGCGGGGTAGTCGCCCGGCAGGGTCGGGGTCGGGCGGCCGCCGCCGGTCAGGGGGGACTCGCCGCAGCCGACGCGGCCCCACATCCCCTCCGGCTCCACGCCCCACGGCTCCCCCCGGGTGGGACGGTGGCCCTCGCGCAGGGCGGACTCCTGGGGGTCGAGGCCGTACTTCACGTAGCCCGCCGAGGAGCCCAGCACCCGGAAGCGGGGGCCGAGTTGGGCCGTCGTCGCGCTCACGTACAGATGCGAGCGCACACCGCCCGCGTGGGTGATCGCGATGAAGGTGTCGTCGTCGGCCTGGGCGCCCGGACGGCGTACGTCGGCCTCCGCGTACACCCGCAGCGCCGGGCCGAACAGGACCAGGGCCTGGTCGACGAGGTGGCTGCCGAGGTCGTACAGCAGGCCGCCGATCTCAGCCGGGTCCCCCGACTCGCGCCAGCCGCCCTTGGGGTGCGGGCGCCAGCGCTCGAAGCGGGACTCGAAGCGCTGGATCTCGCCGAGCTCGCCGGACGCCAGCAGCGCGCGCAGGGTCAGGAAGTCGTTGTCCCAGCGGCGGTTCTGGAAGACCGAGAGCAGCAGGCCGCGCTCCTCGGCGAGGGCGGCGAGGCCGCGCGCCTCGGCGGCCGTGCCCGCGAGCGGCTTGTCGACGACGACCGGGATCCCGGCCTTCAGGGCGTCGGTGGCGATCGGCACGTGCGTCTTGTTCGGGGAGGCGATGACGACGAGGTCGAGGCCGGCGTCGAAGAGCTCGTCCGGGGAGGCGGCGAACCGCAGCCCGTCGCCGTGCTCGGCACGGGCCTGCTCGCGGCGCTCGGGGCTGGACGTGACGACCGTGTCGAGGGTGAGCCCCTCGGTCGCGGCGATCAGCGGGGCGTGGAAGACGGACCCCGCCAGGCCGTAGCCCACGAGTCCGACGCGAAGGTCAGATCCGGCGCGGAGGTCCGATCCGACGCGGAAGCCAGTGTCCGTGTCCGTACGAGCGTTCATAGGCCCACTTAAGCAACGCTGTTGCCAAAGTGCAAGCGCAGGAGACAATGGGAGCGTGAACAGGAGTAACTCGGGAGCCAACCTGCCGGCCCTGCGCAGCCACAACGCCGCGCTGGTGCTCGATCTGCTGCGTACGGCCGGGGACGCCGGGATCAGCAGACTGGAGCTCGCCGAGCGGACCGGGCTCACCCCGCAAGCCGTCAGCAAGATCACCGCGCGGCTGCGGGCGGAGGGGACGGCGACCGAGGCGGGCCGTCGCGCCTCGACCGGCGGCAAGCCGCGCACGGTGCTCAAGCTGGTGCCGTCCGCCATGCACGCGATAGGGCTGCACCTCGACCGCGACGAGCTCACCGCGGTCCTGGTCGACCTGGCGGGCACGCTGGTCGGCGTGCGTACCGTGCCGCTCGACCTCGGCGCGGACCACGACACGGTGGTGCAGGCGGCGGCCGGGCAGGCCGAGGCGCTGATCGGGGGGCGCTCGATACTCGGCGTCGGCGTGGCCAGCCCCGGCCCGCTCGACCACCACACCGGGGTGCTCCACCGGGTCACCGGCTTCCCGCAGTGGAACGGCTTCCCGCTGCGCGACGCGCTCGCCGCCCGCCTGGGCCTGCCGGTCGTCCTCGACAAGGACACCAACGCCGCCGCCCTCGGCCTCGCCCTGCGCGGCCCGGCCGACTCCTTCGCCTACCTCCACCTCGGTACGGGCCTGGGCGCCGGCCTCGTCCTGGGCGGCACGCTGCTGCGCGGCTCGCGGACCGGCGCGGGCGAGTTCGGCCACCAGACGATCCTGCTCGGCGGCCCCGCCTGCGGCTGCGGCGCGCGCGGCTGCATCGAGGCGCTGTGCCTGTCGTCGGTGGCTCGCGGCGACATCGCGGCCGCCGCCCGCTTCCTGGGCGTCGGCGCCGCGAACCTCGTCGGCCTGCTGGACATCGACCGCGTCCTGCTCGGCGGCCGTACGGTCATGGGCGCGCCGCACGGTTTCGTACGGGGCGTACGCGCGGTCCTGGAGGAGCGGGCCCGCCGGGGCGGCGACGCGCGGGCGATCCCGGTCTCGGTGGCCCCGGGCGGCCCGCACGTGGTGGCGGAAGGGGCCGCGCGGCTGATCCTGGGGCCGGTGTTCGGGCATGGGGGTGCGGGCCTGGAGCGCGGGTACGGGGGTGGCTCTCTGGATGCTGCGGCCCGTTGACTGTTGACCCGTTGCCCCGTTGCCCCGTTGCCCCGTCCATCCGGTGGTCCGATATTGGGCTGATCGGGCGGACTTCCGGGGCCGTCGCGGTGGGGGCGGGCGTGGCAGGGGCGTGGCGTGGGTGTGGCCGTGGCAGGGTCCCGGAGCACGTACGCCCGCGAGCAGCAAAGGTCCCTCATGCGACTGCGCAACGCCCTCGCCATCTCAGTGACCGCGGCCACGGCGCTGGCCGGGACGTCAGCCGCGTCGGTCGCGTCGGCCGACGAGAGCGAGCCGCGCGGGGGGCGGCACGGGCACGCGTTGTTGTCCGCCGCGAACCAGCCCGTCTGCGGGGACCGGGCCGGTGCGGACTTCCCCGTGGACACGCGGATCCACGGCGGGCCCGCCGAGTACCACCCCGGCGGCGGGGCCCAGCTCTGGTACGTCGACCTCACCAACACCACCGCGCACACCTGCCGCAACATCCACCCCGTGGTCGTCCTCGTCGACCGGGACCGGACGCTCAAGGACTCCCAGGCCAAGATGGAGTTCTTCGACGCGGCGGCGGGGCGGCCGCACCCCGTCCCCTTCGAACGGACCGACGCGGACGAGCACATCGGGGTGTTCGACGACGGGTTTCCGGGGTTCGTGATCGGCGCGGGGGAGACCGTGACCGTGAAGGTCCGGCTCGGGTTCACCGCCGACACACGGCCGAACGAGGTCACGGCGAGTGCGGCGGTGGTGCAGCGGCGGGGGGACGACGGGCAGTGGGTCGGGGAGTCGGGGGGGTACCGGTTCGGGATCGGGCCGGAGGTGGTGGCGCCGCAGCTCGCGGGGTCGCCGGAGCTCGCGGGGTCGCCGGAGCCGGCGGGGGCGCCGGCGCTGGCGGATACGGGGCCGGGCTCGCCGTTCTCCCCGGCTGCCGGCGGCGCGGCGGTTCTTGGGGGTGCGGCGCTGGTCGTGGGGGCGCGACGGTTGCGGCGGCGGTGACGGTTCCCGTGGGGTGGGCGGGGTGCGCGGGTCGGCGGGACGGGTGCGGGGGTCGGCGGGGCGGGGCGCGGGCAGGGGGTTGCGCACGAACCCGCCGTCGCACGTGGACGCCTGGAAGGCGGCGACCGGCAGCTGAGCCACACTGCGGGTGATCGACCAGGTCAAGTTCCCGGCTTCCTGACTAGGCTGGGGGCGCCGGAGACGCACAGCGCGGTGCCCCGGCGCGCCCCCAGCAGTCGTCGCAGTGCACACCGCAGGAGAGTCCGCCCCATGGCAGAGCGCAAGCCGATCGAATCCTGGCTCACCGACATGGACGGTGTCCTCATTCACGAGGGCACGCCGATCCCGGGTGCGGACGCCTTCCTCACGGGGCTCAAGGAGTCGGGCAAGCCGTTCCTGGTCCTCACCAACAACTCCATCTACACCCCCCGCGACCTCCAGGCCCGCCTCGCCCGCATGGGCCTGCACGTGCCGGTCGAGAACATCTGGACGTCGGCGCTCGCCACCGCCAAGTTCCTGGACGACCAGCGGCCGGGCGGTACGGCGTACGTGATCGGGGAGGCGGGGCTGACCACCGCGCTGCACGACATCGGTTACGTCCTGACCGACCACGAGCCGGACTACGTGGTCCTGGGCGAGACCCGTACGTACAGCTTCGAGGCGCTCACCAAGGCGATCCGACTGATCAACGGCGGGGCGCGGTTCATCTGCACCAACCCGGACGAGACCGGGCCGTCCACCGAGGGCCCGCTGCCCGCGACCGGCGCGGTCGCCGCGCTGATCACCAAGGCGACCGGCAAGAAGCCGTACTTCGCGGGCAAGCCCAACCCGCTGATGATGCGGACCGGCCTGAACGCGATCGGCGCGCACTCGGAGACCAGCGCCATGATCGGCGACCGGATGGACACGGACGTCCTCGCGGGGCTCGAGGCGGGCATGCAGACGTTCCTGGTGCTGACCGGACTGACGCGGCCCGACGACGTCGAGAACTTCCCGTTCCGGCCGTCGAAGACCGTCGACTCGATCGCGGACCTGGTGAAGCTGATCTGAGCCGTACGGGTCAGTGCGCGCGGCCCCCGGGATGCGAAAACGCCCGGGGCGGGTGAATCTTCGTTACAGGAGGTTCACGATGCGTTTTCGACAGGTCACGCTCTGTGCGGCCGTTGCGGCCGCCACCGCCCTGATGCCCGTGTCCGCCGCCTTGGCGGAGTCCGAGCCGCACGGCTCACTGACGGTGACGCCGTCCACCATCGCTCCCGGCGGTGAGGTGGACCTGCGGGTCAGCGTGTGCGGCGGTCGGCAGGCCGTCGGGACCTCGGAGGCCTTCGTCTCGCAGGCGCAGTTCGCGCCGGCGGCGGACGGGGGCCTCTTCGCGCAGGCCCGCATCCGCTCGGACGCCCAGGCGCGCAGCTACGACATCTGGGTGAACTGCAAGGACAGCTCGGGCCAGGCCTCCGGCCGCGTCACGGTCGTCCACGGCGGCTCCGGCCACCATGACGGAAACCATGACGGAAACCATGACGGCAATCACGACGGAAACCATGACGGCCATCACGACGGCAATCACGACGGCAACCACCATCCGGACGAGCATCCCGACCACCACGCCACCCCGCACGCCCCCGTCCACGCGGGCGGCGGCGGTGCCGCCCAGCTCGCGGACCGGCAGGCCACCGAGCAGGGCCCGGGCACCCGGCACGCGGTGATCGGCCTGGCCCTGGCGGCGGTGGCGGCGGTCGCGGTGGCGGGCCGCAGCGTGCGGCGCCGGCGCCGCAGCGACTGAGAAGACCAGCGCGATGTCCTCCGAGCACACATCCGGCACCGGACGACTGCTGACCGGGGTGGCGTGGGCCGTCCTGCTGCTCGGCCTGTGGCTGTGGGGCCGCGAGGCCACCGACGGCCCCGGCAGCAGTTCGGCGCCCACCACGGGTGACGTGGCGGCCGTGGGGCGCCCGCTGGGCGTACCCCTGCCGCCCGCGCACGCCCCGGTGGCGGCGGCGGCGCCCCAGCGCGTCGAGATCCCTTCCATAGGCGTGGCCGCGCCCGTCGTGCCGCGCGGCCTCGACACCTCGGGCGCGGTCGACCCGCCGCCGTACGACCGGCCGGGCACGGTCGGCTGGTTCAGCACCGGGACCCAGCCCGGCGGCCCGGGCGCGGCGCTGTTCGTCGGCCACGTCGACACCGAGAGCAAGCCCGCCGTCTTCTACGGCCTCAGCGCCACCCGCCCCGGCCAGAAGGTACGGGTGACCAGGACCGACGGGTCGGTCGCCGAGTTCACCATCGACGACGTGCAGGTCTTCGGGCGGGACCGGTTCGACGCGCACAAGGTGTACGGGGCGCGCGAGGCGGGACGCGCGGAGCTGCGGCTGATCACCTGCGGGGGCACCTACGACCGCAAGGCGCGGACGTACACGGCGAACGTGGTGGTGTCGGCGTATCTGACGGATGTACGTCCGGGGGCCGTGGCCGTACGTCAGCCGGCAGAGCCCAAGTCCTGAGCGGGCGGCGGGCCATGAGTGGGCGGCGGGCCGTGGGCGGGTGGTCGTGGGCGGGCGGGAGCACCGCGGGGGCGCTCCCGTAACCTGGCCCGGCCGATGGCCCGCTCCCCCCGGAGCCGCCGGCCGGGCCGGTCCTCGACCGTGGGCGCACGGGCTGCGGGAGAAGCCCGGCACCTCCACGGGAGGTTCGATGGGGCCCGCGTCGAATTGCGGCCGGAACTGGGGCCGATGCGACCACTGTAGAACCGGTGTGCGCTTTCGGCCTAGGGCTGGATAACGCCAAGTCGCCTTCCGTGCGCGCTCGGTGGGGACGCGATCGTGGGAGGGGGCGCGGGTGTGCCACGATTGATCGGGGGAAGCGTCCGGGAAAGCGTGGTTGAGGGGGTCGGATGTTCCGGAGTGGTGCGCGGTCGGGCGCGGTCGGTGTGGCGCTGGCCGCAGTGGGGGCGGCGCTGCTGCTGACGTCCTGCTCGTCGTCGGACGGGGACGGGAAGCCGCAGGTGGCGCAGCAGCCCAAGGCGGCCGACCCGTTCTGGGTCAACCCGGACGGCAACGCGGCGCGCCAGGCCGCCGCGTACCGCAAGAGCGGTGACGACGACAAGGCGGCGCTCGTCGGCCGGATCGCCGAGCAACCGGTCGGGGAGTGGATCGGCCCGGAGAACCCGGAGTCGGAGGCGAAGGGCTTCACCGAGGCGGCGAAGAAGGCGGACCGCACGGCGCTGCTCGTGCTCTACAACATCCCGCACCGCGACTGCGGCCAGTTCTCCAAGGGCGGCGCGGCGGACGGCGACGCGTACCGGGCGTGGGTGGACAAGGTGGCGCGGGGCATCGGGGACCGGGGCGCCACGGTGGTCCTGGAGCCGGACGCGGTGCTGCACCTGGTGGACGGCTGCACCCCGGCGCGGTTCGCGGAGGAGCGGTACGACCTGCTGAAGAAGGCGGTCGAGCGGCTGAAGCGGCAGCCCGGCGTGAAGGTGTACATCGACGCGGGCAACGCGGGGTGGCAGCAGCCGGACGCGCTGGACGAGCCGCTGCGGCGGGCCGGCGCGGACCTCGCCGACGGCTTCGCCGTCAACGTCTCCAACTTCCAGACGACGGCGGCCAGTGCGGACTTCGGCCGCAAGCTCTCCGCGAAGCTCTCCGGCAAACACTTCGTGATCGACACGAGCCGCAACGGGAACGGCCCCTACGCGGGCGGCGACCCGAAGGAGACCTGGTGCAACCCGCCGGGCCGGGCGCTGGGCGAACGCCCGACGACGAAGACGGGTGACGCGCTGGTGGACGCGTATCTGTGGGTGAAGCGGCCCGGGGAGTCGGACGGGGGCTGCAAGGGGGGCCCGAAGGCGGGGGAGTGGTGGGCGGAGTACGCGCTGGGGCTGGCGCGCAACACGAAGTAGCCCCTCCCCGCCCCTTCCCGAAAGCCCTGGGCGCCCGCGCGCTTTCAGGGAACCGGAGTCGGGGGCGGGGAGGCCCGGACCGCCCTACGGGATCTCCACCCACACCCCCCGCGACGGCACACCCTCCCCGTCCGTCACGAACAGCATGTACCACCCCGGCGGGACCAGGTTGCGGCTCTTGGGGACCGTGACCCGGACCCCGTCCGCCGTCCTCGTCACGTCCAGCGCGATCGAGCGCTGGTCGATGTCCGTGACGTGCGTCGTCGCGCTCGGGCGGATCAGCCGGGCCGTCTTCACGGCCGCCGCGTCCTTGGACCTGAAGACCCCGCTCCCGCCCAGGGGAAGGGACTTGGGCCCCTCCCCGAGCTCCGGCCGCTTGCCGTCGCCCTTGTAGAGGTACGGCGGCGTGTAGATCTCGATGCGCTGCTCGAACACACCCGGCTTCGTGTCGTCCTTGTCCGCGAACAGCGAGTCCCCGCCGAACGTCACGACCCGCCCGTCGGGCAGCAGGATCGACCCGGAGTGGTAGTTGCGCCCGACCTCCGGATCCGCGACCCGCCGCATCGTGCCCGTCTTCGCGTCGTAGATCCGCGCCTGGTGGAGGTTGGAGCCGCCCCGGCCCCGGTAGTCCTTGGAGCCGCCGCTGATCAGCATCGTGTCGTCGGGCAGCACCGAGGTCTCCGGGTAGCGCGTCCCGTCCGACAGCGAAGGGCCGTCCTTGAAGGCCGGGTTGGGGTCCTTGAGATCCACGATCCGGGTCTTCTTGGAGGACTTGGCCGACTCGCCGACCCCGCCCCCGCCGATCACCATGTACTTCTCGTCCTGCGCCGGCGGCAGCAGCACCGTCCCGGACGTCTCCATCTCGCCCGGGTCGCTCAGCCCCGGGATCTTGGTGAACTTGTTCGTGGCGAAGTCCCAGATGCCCGGGTCACGGCCGACGTTGTCCGGCCCGTACCCCGCGTTCGACCCCGAGTAGAACAGCTTGCCGTTCTGGAGCAGGAACACCGCCGGGTAGGTCGGGAACTGCATGATCCCCTTGGTGTACGTCCACTTCTTCGTCTTCGGGTCGTACACCTCGTTCTTGCCCGGCACCAGCTGCCCGATGTCGTCCAGCCCCGACAGGGCCAGCACCTTGCCGTCGGAGAGCGTCGTCAGCGTCGGATACCAGCGGGCCTCGTTCATCGGGTCGACGGTGATGTACCGCTCGGCCACCGGGTCGAACTCGTACGCGTCCCTGATCCCCTGGAAGTCCTTCTTGTCCAGGGCGAGCTTCTGCGCGATGCCGTAGACGTTACGGGCGTCGGAGCCGGTGAGGCCCTGGACGCGGTAGTTGTCCTCGGTGCCGGTCTCGTGCTCGGTGCCGGACTCCTCCGCCTCGACGTAGATCCGCCCCAGCCCGGCCTCGGTGCGCAGGAACCTGCCGGTCTTCTTGTCGAAGACCTTCTTGGCGCGCTGGACCAGCACCGGGTCCTTGGAGACGAACGTCTTGCCGTTGGACTTGCCGGTGAACCGGGTGCCCGCGGGCAGCGTGATCGGCTTGTCCGGGTCCTCGTTGTGGACGATCAGCAGGCCGCCGGCCTTGGTGACGTCGCCCTTGAGCTTCTCGTACCGCTTGGTGCCGCCCGCGATCAGCAGATTGCCGTCGGCCAGCTGGGTGTGGCCGGTGCAGAACAGGTCGTTGGGCGTGGGGATCTTCTTGAAGGTGTTCTTCTCCGGGTCCCACAGCACCGTGTCGAACTTCTTCGCGTCGAAGTTCTTGGCGTTGTTGCCCGACCCGGCGACCAGCAGGACCTTGCCGGTGTGCAGCAGCGCCGCGTGGATCGTGTTGAGCCGGAACTCCTTGGGCATGGAGACCAGGTCCCAGTGGCCGTTCTCCGCCTTGTACCCCGCCTGGTTGATCTTGTAGTCGTGGTACTGGTCCGAGGAGAACCGGTACAGCCAGGGCCCGTTGGCGCCCGCGAGCGCGACGACCACCGCCGTACCGATCGCCCAGCGGCGGGTACGGCGGGTCGGACGGTATCTCATGGCTTACGTCCCCCAAGGGCGATCTGCACGGTCTGGTCGGCGGGCTCGCCGCTCTCGTCGGCGCCGCTCTCGTCGGCGGCGGGCCGCGCGGAAGGGGGCTGCGCGGGAGCGGGCGGCACGGCACCGGGCTGTCGTGGCCCGGTCTGCGGCGCCTCCGGCGTCCACTGCGGCCGCTCCTGCTGGTGCGGGCCGGACGGCGGGCCCGCCGGCGGGCCCGAGGGCGCGCCCGAGCGCCGGCGCTTGCCCCGCTCCTTCTTCTCCGCCCGTACGGTCCACTGCCAGCCGATGATCGGCGCGGCCGTGATCAGCAGGGCCAGGGCGGCCCAGGTGATCATCGCGGGGTGGCTGTGGCCGTTGAAGAACGACGAGACCAGCGAGCCGCCGAACAGGGCGATGAAGAAGAGGTGGATGCGGAAGGTGCCGAAGAGGGTGTCCGGGCTGGACGAGTCGCCCTTGGGGGTCACCACGAAGGAGCTCTTGCGGCGCAGTACGGCGTCCATCAGCGAGCGCGCGTAGATGGGCGCGGAGAGCGCCGACATCACCATGCCGGCCACTCCGCCGGAGCCCTCCGGCTCGTGCGGCGAGACGTTGTGGCGCCGGTTCCAGATGTAGAGCCCGACCTGGAGAGCCGAGGCGTTGCCGTACAGCATCATCCACACGACCGGGTCGATCTGCACACCGGAGGCGCCGAGCCCGAGGAACAGGGCGCAGCTGAGCGCCGCCAGGATCCAGTTGAGGGCCGACATCGGGTAGAAGATGATCATCATTGTGTAGTTGAAGAGCTTGCCGAAGGGCAGGGTGCCGAAGCCCTTCCAGTACTGCTTGAGGATCGTCTCGTACGTGCCTCTGGACCAGCGCAGCTGCTGGGTGAAGAAGTCGGTCCAGGCGGTCGGGCCCTCGCCGACGGCGAGCACGTCCGGGGTGTAGACCGAGCGCCATTTGTTGCCCGTCGCCGGGTTGGCGTGGCGGTGCATCTCGAAGCCGGTCGCCATGTCCTCGGTGATCGAGTCGTACAGACCGCCGATCTGCTTCAGGGCGCTGATGCGCACGGCGTTGGAGGTGCCGACGAACATGGGCGCGCCGTACCTGTTGCCGGCCCGCTGGATCAGCGCGTGGAAGAGGAACTGCTGGGACTCGGCTGCCTTGGTGACGAAGGTGTCGTAGTTGCCGTAGACCTGCGGGCCGATGACGAAGCCGACGTCCGGGTCGCGGAAGTAACCGAGCATCCGCTCCAGGTAGTTGGGCAGCGGCACGTGGTCGGTGTCGACGGAGGCGAAGAAGTCGTAGTCGCCGCCGTGCGCCTCCAGCCAGGCGTTGTAGTTGCCGTGCTTGGTCTTGGCGCGGTGCGGGCCCTTGGGCTGGTTCCAGCGCGCGACGCCCTTGCGGGAGAAGTGGTGCACGCCCAGGCGCGCGCACACCTCCTTGACCGCCGGGTCGTCGCCCTCGTCGAGCAGCCAGACGTGCATCAGGCCGCGGTGGCGGATGCGGACCGCGGCCTCCAGGGTCTTGGTCACCATCTCCAGCGGCTCCTTGCCGGGCACGAAGGAGGTGAGGAAGGCGACCTTGGTGCCGGTCTCGGGCACCACGGGGACGGGGTCGCGCGCGACCAGCGTGGCGTGCGCGTTGGACAGCACGTTCATCGTCCGGAAGAGCTCGATCAGACCGATCGAGACCAGCATGACGATGTCCAGGACCAGCAGGGACTGTGAGGCGTGGTCGCGCTTGGTCCAGTGCTCGGGCTGCATCAGCCAGGCGAACAGGCCGAGCGAGACCAGCGGGGCCGCGCAGAGCAGCAGGGCCGCGCGTATCCGGTGCGGCTCCTGCGAGAGGAGCGAGCGGTAGGCCACGCGGTACGGCTTGGACGGGTCGGGCTGGGTGAGCGGGCCGGCCAGTCTGCTGTAGTGCTCGTAGTCGTAGCGCGGCAGCGACTTCTTCAGCCGCTGCCGGGCCCCGGGCCGCAGATGCGGCGGGATCCGGAGCTGAGTGGTCTGGGACGGGTCGTCGTGGTGCCGGGCGCCGGTCGGCGTCGACGTCATGAGTCATCCCCCCGCACGCAAAGGTCGGCTTGCGTGTGTCGTTGTTCCGTCGTCCGCGTCGGTCCCCCTCGACCCCGCGGACGTACTGATGGTCGGTCAAGGGGTGGGCCACACCCCTTGATCCAGACATGGGAGGAGGCCCTTCCGGTTGCATGATGCCTCCATCGGCACCGGTTCATGAACGGGGCCCCCACCCCGCGGTCGGCGCAACCGGGACATTCCCCTCCGAACCGCACGCGCGGCCTCCAACTCATGGAGCCGCACACCCCCTTGGGACCGATGGTCCCCAGCCAGGTTTCTACGCCCGGCGGCTTGATCGCAAGGGTGAAACGAGGTGTTTACCGGTCATAGGCGGGCTTTACGGGGCGCTTGTGCAGGGCGTGCGGATTTTGGGCGGGGCTCCCGTGGAAGTGTTGCGCGCCGTACGGCGCGGGAGGCGCTGGCGCACGCCCCGGAACGACCACAGTCCCCTCACCGATGGTGAGGGGACTGTGGCTGTCTGTGCGCCGCCAGGGACTCGAACCCCGGACCCGCTGATTAAGAGTCAGCTGCTCTAACCAACTGAGCTAGCGGCGCCTGCTGACACCGAGAACTCTACCGGACTCGGAAGGGTGGTTCTGACCAGCGGCACGCGGTGAGATGTTCGTTTCATCCGTTTTGATCCGTCACAATGCGATATGGGTGGACGGTTGGAAAGCTGTGGCCCGTGCAGAAGCGCAGAAAAGATCTTCAACGACCACAAGACCGACGGCTACGAGACCACCGAGAGCGGCAGGTGACGCCCATGACGGTGCCGGTGTTCGAGGAGTACGAGCCGGCGGGCGCGTGCGGGTGCGCCGGGTGCGCGGACCGGCGGCGGACGGCCGCCCTGCCGCTGCGCGCCGGGGGCCACCCGGCCGCCCACGGTGCCCGCCGCGCGCTGGTGCTCGCGACCGCGGCGAGCGTGGTCCTCGGCGCCGGAACCGCGGCCGCGACCGCGAAGCCGCCGGCACCGGGCACCGGGCACGACCGGGTCGCCGGAGGAGGCGACGGCGTCGGCCTGGACACCGGGCCCGTCACCGAGCAGGGGGTCGTCGGCGGGCTGCACGGGAGCGGCCCCCTGCCCCCCGAGGGGCTGGCGCCGCGCAAGCTCCAGCCGATGACCCGGGCCGACATCATCAACCGGGCCAAGAAGTGGGTGACCGCACAGGTCCCGTACAGCATGGAGAAGTACTGGTCGGACGGGTACCGGCAGGACTGCTCCGGGTTCGTCTCGATGGCCTGGAACCTCGGCACCAACGAGTGGACCGGCAGCCTGGGCAGCTTCTCGGTGCGGATCACCAAGGAGGAGCTCCAGCCCGGCGACATCCTGCTCTTTCACAACCCCGCCAACCCGACCCGCGGCTCGCACGTGGTGCTCTTCGGCGGCTGGACGGACTACACGCACACCTATTACGTCGCGTACGAGCAGACGCCCCCGCTCGCCCGGAAGCAGCCCACGCCGTACGCGTACTGGAGCAACTCCGCGCGCTATCTGCCCTACCGGTACAAGGGCGTCAGCCCCGGCGCCGACGGCCTCGTCGTCGAGCCGCCCGTCCAGGCGGCGGCCGCCGTGCAGTTCCCGGGCGTGGGCGCGTTCGGGCCGGGCGCCAACAACGCGTACGTCACCCGCCTCGGCCAGATGCTGGTGGCGCGCGGCGGCAAGCGCTTCTACACCCAGGGCCCCGGCCCGCGCTGGAGCGAGGCGGACCGCAGGGCGACCGAGGCCTTCCAGCGCGCCCAGGGCTGGACCGGCAGCGGCGCCAAGGGCCTGCCGGACGTCCAGACCTGGAGCCTGCTGGTGCGGGGCGCGGGCAAGGACATCCCGCCCGCGGCCGGGGTGACGGGGGGTCTGACGGCGGCAGTGGCAACCACCCCGCCCCAGCCGCAGCCCCAGCCCGCGGTGGCTCAGGTGCCGGCGGCCCAGGCCCCGGTGGCTCAGGTGCCTGCGGCTGCGACCTCGACGGTGGTTCCGGCCGTGACGGCCCCGGTCCCGACGGCCCCGGCCGTGACGGCCTCGGTCCCGACGGCCCCGATTCCCACGGCCCCGACCCCCACCGCGCCGACTCCCGCCGCGCCGGTCCCGGTGGCTCAGCCCCCCGTGGTCCAGGTGCCTACGGCCTCGACTCCCACGCCTCCGACCTCGGCGGTTCAGCCCTCTGCACCTCAAGCCCCTGTGCCCCAGGCCCCCGTGCCCCAGCCCCCGGCGTCCCCGCCCCTCGCGCCCTCCGTGCAAGGCGCGCCCGGGCCCTTGGGTGTTCCCAGTGGGCCGACCGCCGCCGGTCAGGCGGGGTGGGGGCGGGTGCCCGGCTATCCCGGCAGGGCGTACTTCCGGCCCGGCCAGTCCAGTGCGTACGTGACCGAGCTCGGGCGGGCGCTCCTGCGGAAGGGGTTCGGGCGGTACTACACCTCCGGGCCCGGCCCGCGCTGGAGCGAGGCCGACCGGCGCAACGTCGAGGCGTTCCAGCGCGCCCAGGGTTGGCGCGGTGGCGCGGCCGACGGCTACCCCGGCCCCGAGACCTGGCGGCGGCTCTTCCCCGAGCTCCCTCCCCCAAGCTCTCGACTTCGTTCGGGCAGGGAGGGACCCCCACCGTTCGAGCAGGGAAGACCCCGATCATGACGGAGGCATGGATGCAGACGACAGCGGATCCCGCGCCCACCCCGGAGGAGGGCGTTCCGCGCCCCGGCGGGGGACGCCGGATCGCGGTGATCAGGGGCGAGTCCACCGCCGAGATCCCGGTGCACCTGCTGTTCCGGGACGACACCCGGCCCACTCCCGTGGTGGCGCAGCCGGGTCCGCAGCCGGGTCCGAAGCCGGGTCCGAAGCCGGGCCCCGCCGCCCCGGCCAGCCGCCCGGCACGGCCGGTGCCGGTGCCGGTGCCCGTACGGCCCGCCACGCCCGGCGACCCCGCGCTCGTGGAGCGGCCCGGGGCCGTGGTGCCGGGGGCGGTGGCCGTCGCGGCCGGGCTGGCCGCGCTCGCGGGGTGCGCGGCCTTGGTCTGGTCGGCCGGGCTGCTCCCGGCGGCGGTGACGGACGCGCTGCGGCTGCCCTCGTACCCGTACACCGGTGGGCACGGCGCCATGAGCCCGGCGCGCTGGGCGCTGCTCCTGCTCGGCATGGCCCTCGCGGTCGTCTGCTTCGGCGGGCTCGGGCGCGGCCGCGTCGGGTGCGCCTGGGTGCTCTCGCTCTGCGGCGAGTACCGGGGGAGCGTACGGCGCACGGGGCTGGTGTGGATGAGCCCGCTGCTGCTGCGCCGCCGCGTCGACGTACGGCTGCGGCACTGGCGCAGTGAGCCGATGCCCGCGGTCGACGCGGACGGCACGGCGCTGCGGGCCGTGGTGCTCGTGGTGTGGCGGATCAAGGACACCGCGCGGGCGGTCCTGGCCGTCGAGGACCACGTGGTCTATCTGCGCGACCAGGTGGAGGCGGCGACGGCCCGGGTGCTCTCGCAGCTCCCGGCCGACGCCTTCCACGAGGACACGCCGACCCTGCGCGACGCGGAGGCCGTCGGGGACGCGCTGACCCGGCTGCTGAAGGCGGAGGCGGAGCCGGTGGGGATCGAGGTGTACGCGGCCCAGCCCGTCCGGATCGAGTACGCGCCCGAGGTGGCGGCGGCGATGCGGCGGCGGCGGGTGGCCGCGCTCGACGCCCGGCACCGGGACGCGGTGCTGAGCTCGGTGGTGGACGCGGTCGACGACACGGTCGCCCGGCTCACCTCGCGCGGCCTGGTGGAGCTGGACGACTACGAGCGCAGGGTGCTGGTGAAGGACCTGACGGTGGCGTTCTACACGGGCAGGGGCGGGGCGGAGGGCGTCTGAACGTCAGGGAGTTGGCGGGGCCCAAGCCGTTGGAGGTCAGGGAGCGGTGGAGCCCGGGCCGCTGAACGTACGGGAGTGGCGGGGCGCAGGCCGCGTTGCGATTGGTCTGGACATGCTCAACTGGCGGGAATAGCCTGTGAGTTGGTCCAGACCAGATGGCACGCGTGCGCCACGGCCCCAGAACTCCCCCACGTTCTCCAGGAGCGTCAGCATGCGAAAGAAGAAGCTGGGCGCGGCCGTGGTCGCGCTCGCGGCCGCGGGCACCTCCCTGCTCGCCACCTCCAGCGCGAGCAGTCACGGCTACACCGACCAGCCCCTCAGCCGCCAGAAGGTGTGCGCCAACGGCACGGTCCAGAACTGCGGCGAGATCATCTGGGAGCCGCAGTCGGTCGAGGGGCCCAAGGGCTTCCCGGCCGCGGGCCCTGCCGACGGAACGCTCTGCGCGGGCGGCAACAGCCGGTTCGCCCAGCTGGACGACCCGCGCGGCGGCACCGGCTGGCCCACGACCAAGCTGACGGCAGGTCAGACGTACACCTTCCGCTGGCAGTTCACGGCCCGGCACGCCACCACGGACTTCCGGTACTACCTCACCAAGCAGGGCTGGAACCCAGCCCAGAAGCTCACCCGGGCCGCGCTGGACCCGCAGCCCTTCCTGACCGTCCCCTTCTACGGCAAGCAGCCGCCGCCCACGCTCTCCCACGACGGCACCATCCCCACGGGCAGAACCGGCCACCACCTGATCCTCGCGGTGTGGACGGTCGCGGACACGGGCAACGCGTTCTACGCGTGCTCGGACGTGCAGTTCTAGTCCGCTGGTCCTCTGACCCTCTGGTCCTCTGGTCCGCGACCGGCCCCCACCGGCGCGCGGACGACACACGAACGACCGCAGGGCGGGCTCACTCGGAGCCCGCCCTGCGGTCGCGTCCCACCGTGGCTCACGCCACCAGCTCGCCCTCCGGCTCGGGCGCCGGGGCCGGGGCCTGCGCCTTGGTGTTGCGCAGCAGAGCCACCGTCACGCCCGCCGTGACCAGGAGCAGCGCCGTCCCGCCGACCGCCGCGTACTGCATGCCGTGCACGAAGGCCTCCCGGGCCGTCGCCACCAGCGCGTGGTCGGCGCTCGCGACGGCCGCGCCGAGGGTCTCCCGGGCGGCCGGCGGGGCCGAGTCGGGCATGTCGGAGCGGTAGACCGCGGTGCCGACCGAGCCCAGGACCGCCATGCCGAGAGCGCCGCCGAACTCCTGCCCGGTCTCCAGGAGCGAGGCCGCCGAGCTGGCCTTCTCGGCCGGGGCCGACGCCAGGGCCATGTCCGACACCAGCGCCATCACCGCGACGATGCCGCTGGCGCTCACCGCGGCGCCGGTCAGCAGGAGCCAGAGGGAGTCGGTGCCGGTGCAGGCGAGGATGCCGTAGCCCACCGCGCCGATCACGAAGCCGGACGCGATGACCGGGCCCTTGCCGACCTTGGCGGCGATCGCGGTGGACGTCGGCGCCGCGATGCCCACCGCGAGCGAGGGGGCCATCGACCACAGGGCCGCCTCCATCGTGCCCATGCCGAGCACCGACTGGAGGTACTGCGTGGTGAAGTACGCCGAGCCCATCGTCGCGAAGGCGGCGACCGCGTTGAGCGAGATCCCGGCGCCGAAGACGCGGTCGCGGAAGAGCTCACGGCTGATCATCGCGTCCTTCTTGGTGCGCTGGCGGCGGACGAAGACCCAGCCGACCGCGAGGCCGCCGGCGACGAAGGCCAGCCGCGCCACGCTGAAGCCCTCGGCGGCGAACTCCTTGAGCCCGTAGACCACCGGCAGCACCGCGCCCATCGACAGCGGCACGCTCAGCAGGTCGAACTTCCCGGGCGCCGGGTCCTTGAACTCGGGGACCAGGAGCGGGACCAGGACGAGCAGCAGCAGCATCGCCGGCACGTTGATCAGGAAGACCGAGCCCCACCAGAAGTGCTCCAGCATCACACCGCTCATCACCGAGCCGAGCGCGATGCCGCCCGCCATGGCGCCGGACCAGATGCCGATGGCCTGGCCGCGCTGCTTGTCGTCGCGGAACATGCTGCGGACCAGGCCCATGGTGGAGGGCATCAGGGTCGCGCCGCCGACGCCGAGCAGGGCGCGGGCCGCGATGAGCATCTCGGCGCTGGTCGCGTACGCCGCCGTCACCGAGGCGAGGCCGAAGGCTGCCGCTCCGATAAGGAGCAGCTTGCGGCGCCCGATCCGGTCACCGAGCGAGCCCATCGTGATCAGCAGTCCGGCCAGCGCGAAGGCGTAGATGTCGAAGATCCACAGCTGCTGCGTGGCGCTCGGGTCCAGCTCGCGGGTGATGGAGGGGATCGCGAAGTAGAGGACGGAGACGTCCATCGAGACCAGGAGGAGCGGCAGTAGGAGGACGGCGAAGGCGGTCCACTCCTTGCGCCCGGCGCGGAGGTTCGTGCTCGGTGAGTGCGTCATGACAGGAACTGTACGGCTGTTTAATACGCCTGTCTAGAACGAATGTATAAGACATGCGTACGGCCCCTCCGGAGGGTCCGGAGGGGCCGTAACGCGCCCATGGGGGCACGGGGTTGTGACCGTGTGCGGCTCCGCCACGCGGGCCGGGCCGGCCGGAGCCGGCCCCGCGCCGCGTCACGTCACCGCCGGGCGCTCACGCCTTCGGCTGCCACGGCGGGGTCTGGTTCCAGCCCCACTTCGGCACCCTCGCGCCCGTCCCCACCACCGGCGGCGGGTTCGGGCCCGAGTAGACGAGCGCCATCCGCGTGCCCCACTCGATGTAGTACGCGAACACCGCCCGGAACTCCGGGTCGTCGGGCAGCCCCACCTCGTCCGCCGCGTCCATCAGCAGCGCGATCCAGCGCCGCCGCTGCTCCTCGGTGATGCCCCGGCCGAGGTGGCGCCCGGCCATGTGGTCGTGGCCGCCGTGGGCCGCGGTGTAGTCGGCGGGGCCGCCGAAGACCTCGGCCAGCCAGATCGCCACGTGGTGGGCGTGCTCGGCCGGGGCGGCCGCGAACACCGGTGCCAGGACGGGGTCCTTGTGCACATGTCCGTAGAAGACCTCGGTCAGGCGGTCCAGGGCCTCCTGGCCGCCCATCCACTCGTAGACGCTGGGGATCCCCGGAGCGTCGCTCATGCGTTTTCCTCCTCGGCCGGCCCCGACGCGCGGTCGGGGCCCTGGGCGCGGACTTCCCTTACTCGCTCCAGGGAGTCGCGCAGCTCCCCGAGCCAGTCGTCGGTGTGACTCTGTACGAGGCGTACGCACCAGGCAAGGGCGTCGCTGCGACTGCGGGCGACCCCGCCGGCCACCAGGGTGTCCAGGACCTGGCGTTCGGGCTGCCGCAGGCGGGTCATGACGGGGGCCGCGACCTGCGTGAACATCGCGCGCCGGCCGCCGCACTCGGCGCCCCACGACACCTTGCGCCCGTAGCGGTGCTCGGCCTCGCGGGCCACGGCGATGCGCTCGTCGCGGGTGCGCTCGCGGAATTCCTGGATGCGGCCGTCGAGGGCGGCGGTGCGCTCGGCGGGGGAGGCGTCGTCCGCGAGCTTCGGCTCGGGGACGAGCCCGATGACGGTGATCTCCTCGCGGTCGACCACCACCTCGACCAGACGCTCATAGAGACCGTCCGGGATGCGGCCGGAGAACCAGCCGCGAAGCTGCTCGTGCTGTTCGGCTGTAATCATGTAATCAGCATTACGCGGGCAAGGCGGGGTGCCAAGCGTGTTCGCCGTGGGCCGGAAACATGTACGGGCAACGCAAGAAGCCCCTCGCTGCCGCGAAGGGCTTCTTCGAAGGGCTTCTTCCGTCTGTGCGGCGCCGGGGACCCGGACCCCGGGAGGGGGGAACCCCGGCCGACGCGCGGCCGGGGTTCCCCGATGAGGCGGTGGATCGGGCAGGTCAGCGCTGCAGGGTGAGGACACCCGGGCGGTACGGCAGCTTGTCGTAGGGGCCGCTCGCGGTGGGGGACTTGCCCTGGTAGAGGAGCTGCAGGTTGCAGGGGTCGATGGTCATGGTCTGGTCGGGGTTGGTGCGGACCAGGTCACCGTGGCTGATGTCGTTGGTCCAGGTGGCTCCGCTGTTGGCCTTGCCCGCGAAGGGGTTGCTCTCGCTGGCGGCCTGCGGGGTCCACGGACCGTTCAGGCTGGAGGCCGTGAACGAGCGGAAGTAGCGCTGCTCAGTGGCGCCCCGAGCCTCGACGATCATGAGGTACTGGTTCTGACCCTGGACCTTGTAGACCTGCGGCGCCTCGAACAGGTTCTTCACCGAGTCGCTCATGACCGTCGTGTACGACGAGCCGAAGTTGCCCGGGAAGTTCCCGATCGGCATGCTAGCCCGGTAGATCTTGCCGTTGTCACCGGCGAAGAACAGGTACATGTTCTTGTCGTCGGCGATCAGGGTCTGGTCGATCGGGGCGCCGCCCGGGATGCCACCGGTGAACAGCGGCTGCGGGGCGGACCAGCCGTTGGGGTTGGTGGGGTCGCTCGACGTGCGGTAGTTGAAGGGCCAGCCGCCGCTCCACTGGGACGCCAGCACCCAGATCTTCTTGGGCGCGAAGTAGAACAGCGTGGGCGCCACCGCGGACTGGCTCATCCCGGTCTGGCCGGCCGACGCCATGTCCGACCAGTTGGTGAAGGGCTTGAACGCCATCGAGCCGTACGACGATCCCGCCACGTTCGACCCGTAGACCAGGTGCTTGCCGTTGTACACCACGCTGGTGAAGTCCTTCAGCGAGAGCCACCCGTTGGCCGGCTGTGCCAGCGCACCCGTCGACTTCCACCGGTACGTCGACGGAAGGGCACAGCTGCCGCCCGTCGGCGTGGGCGTGGTCGGGGTCGACGACCCGGACGGGCCGGTCCACTTCTGGTTGCCGCCGGACCAGCAGGAGTACAGCTGGATCTTGGTGCCGTTGGCGGTGCCCGCGCCGACGGCGTCGAGGCACAGCCCGGACTGGACGCCGGCGATCGTGCCGTTGGTGTTGATGTTCCACTGCTGGCCGGCGCTGCCGTTGCAGTCCCAGATGACCACCGCGGTGCTGTTGCCGGTGCCCTTGGCGTCCAGGCACTTGTCGCCGTAGATCTTCAGCTGCTTGCTGGAGGTGTGGGTCCAGCGCTGGTTGGTCTGGCCGTTGCAGTCCCACAGCTGCGCCTGGGTGCCGTTGACGGTGGTGAAGCCGTTGATGTCGATACAACGCCCCGACGGGACGCCCTTGATCTCCCCCGAACCGGAACCGGAACCGGAACCGGTACCGGTGCCGCCGGTCGGCCCGCCCGTGGGCGTGGGCCCGCCGGTGGTACCGGGGGCGGGGGCGCCCTTGAGGGCGTTGATGACGGCGGTGTACGCGGCCTTGGGATTGCCGTTGTTGTCGAACAGCAGGGGGCTCTCGCCACTGCGCCAGGAGTCGCGGTCACGGACGCCCCATACCGTGATGCCGGTGCACCGGGCCACGGACAGGCAGGAGTTGACCGCGTTGGCGTAGTTGGTGGCCGACGCCTGGGCGATGTCCAGTTCGGTGATCTGGACGTCGACGCCCAGGGCGGCGAAGTTGGACAGCGTGGTCCGGAAGCTGGCGGGCGGCCCGCCGGCGCCGAAGTGGCTCTGGAACCCTACGCAGTCGATCGGCACGCCACGGGACTTGAAGTCCCTGACCATGCTGTAGACGCCCTGGGTCTTGGCGTCCGTCCAGTTCTCGATGTTGTAGTCGTTGTAGCAGAGCTTGGCCGAGGAGTCGGCCGCCCGGGCGGTGCGGAACGCCTCCTCGATGAAGCCGTTGCCCAGCACGTTCTGGAACACAGAGCTGCGGTGCTGGCCGCTGCCGCCGTCGGCGAACGCCTCGTTGACCACGTCCCAGGCGTAGATCTTGCCCTTGTAGTGGGTCATCTCGGTGGTGATGTGGTTCTTCATCACGCTGCGCAGCGTGTTCGCGTCGCGGATGGAGCTGACCCAGGACGGGAGCTGCGAGTGCCAGACCGTGGTGTGGCCGCGCATGCGCTGGCCGTGTGCCATGGCATGGCTGACGATCTGGTCGGCGGGACCGAAGTTGAAGTTGCCGCGGGACGGCTCGATGGCGTCCCACTTCATCTCGTTCTCCGGGGTGATCATGTTGAACTCCCGGTCCGCGATCGCGGCGTACGCCGAGTCACCGAGTCTGCCGGCGGCGACAGCGGTGCCGAAGTACCTGCCCGAGGGGGCCGCCTGCGTACCCAGGCTCGCGGCTCCGGCGGAGTTGGGCAGGAGCGTCACGACGCCGGCCACCACCGCCCCGGCCGACAGCCCAATCGTCAGTGTTCGGCGACGCCGGCCGAGCCGGTGCAGGCCCTTCATGATTTTCCTCGGGGGTCGCGGGTGTGTCGCGTCATTGGAGGGACTTTCTTCAGGGGATACGTCTACGGGGGAAGTCGGGAAACCCTGCCCCGCCGGCACGCCATGGCGAGCGGCGGGAAGGGCACCCCACGAATGGGAGGCCCCCCAACTCGCGCTCTCGTAACGGAAAAGTCGCGCTGCCCGGACGATTGCTCGGTGATGCATCTCGCAGGCAGAAAGCGTTACGCGGAGCCCTGCGGCGTGGTCGTCCCTGGGGAGAGGGCGGTGATCGGCCTTCGGGCCGGTGATCAGCTTTCGGGCCGGTGATCAGCCTTGAGGCCGGGCAGGGCGAGCTTCAGGCCGGGGACACGGCGAGCTTCAAGTCGGGCAGGGCGAGCTTCAGGCCGGGCAGGGCGAGCTTCAGGCCGGGCAGGGCGAGCTTCAAGCCGGGCAGGGCGAGGCAGCCGTCGATGAATCCGAAACGCTCAAGGAGCGGTTCTCAGGCCCAGGCCTTGCGCACAATGAACGAAGCCTGGCCGGCGAAGGCCCGAGTGCCGTCGGAGCCGTCGAGCCAGATGCCGCCGTCGCGATGGCGGAGGACCGATCCCGGATAGTTGTGCGCGTGCAGGGTCACCGACCCGGCGACCGCTCCGGGGCGCGGACAGAAGGTGGCGTCTTCACGGAACAGTTCGCTGCCGTCGTTGGTGCTCAGCCGTAGCCGCAGGTCCCGATGGCGCAGAAAGCGGCCGTCGGCGGCGCGGAAGGTGACGCACCGGGTGTCGGCCAGCCCCCGGACGACCGTGAAGGTGACCCGCTGCCGTGTCTGCGCGCTGCTGGAGGCGGAGACCGGGCCGAGCGCCGCGAAGTCACCGGCGTACGTGAGGTACAGGGCGGGGTCGTCCACGGACTCCAGCGACTGGGCGCCCAGCGCGACAGTGCCCGCGGCCGGGGATGGACTCGCCGGGGACGGACTCACCGGGGACGGACTCGCCGGGGACGGTGCGGGCGAGGTGGTGGTGCGCGACGGGATCGGCGTGGGATGGCCGGCCGTGGGAGCGGCGGTGACGCCGGGCGCCCGATGCTCGGGTTCGGGCCAGGCCACGTAGGTGGCGGTCCCGGCGATGAGCACCGCGCCGGTGGTGAGGCCCACCAGCGGCTGAGTGGTCACCGCGTAGATCTTGCCGATCAGCGAGGTGTGCAGAGCGCCTCCCGCCGACGCGGTGCCGACGGCGGCGTGTGCCGTGGCCAGCCCGGCGGCGCTCGTGGCCGTACCCGACAGCAGGCCCTTGGCGGCCAGCGCGGCGACGAGTCCGGCCGGGACGGCCAGCGGCGCGAGGCTGAGGAGCAGTAGTTCGGCCGGAACCCGTTCTGCCGTCGTCGCCATGCAGACCGGGCAGTTGCGGGTGTGCCGCGCGATCCGCTTGCGCCACACCGACGCGGGGACACCGTCCCAGTCGCCGAGGGTCGCGTCGAGATGCGGACAGCGCGGGTCGGCCGCCAGCGCGGCGACGATCGTCCGGCTCAGATCGAGTTGCTCGCGCATGCGTTGCACACGTACTCCGACGTGGGCGACAGTGAGCCCCATCGCGGCGGCGATGTCGTCACGGCTCAGCGAGCCGGCGCGCTCCTGCCACCACAGCGACAGCAGCACCCGATGGTCCGGGTCGAGCCACCGGCCGGCTTCGACGACTTGACGGCGCTCGTCCGACATACGCAGACGCAGGATCGTTACGTCCTCGGGTTCGGCGCCGACGTCCGGTATCTCGCGCGCCTCGTCGATGACCGTGGTCCGCCCGGCGAAGGTTTTCTGCCGGTGCCAGTGGGTGTTGATCTGCCGGAGCGTGATCGACACCAGCCAGGACCGGAAGCTCTCCGGGGCACGCAGGGCGGGCAGGTCGCGCACCACGCGCAGCAGGGTTTCCTGGACGACGTCGTCGACGTCGGCATGGCCTCGCAGCGCTCGCCCGACGATGTTGTAGAGCAACGGCAGATACGCGGCGATCAGCTCCTCACGCGCCCGACGGTCACCGGCCTGCGCCGCGACGACCAGCCCCGCGTGGTCCCGATCCATGAGCCCCATCCCCACCCCCACCTCCCTCAGGGGAGCGATCCGCCGAGTACGGCGCCACACCCTAGCGTCGGCGGAGGGATGCGGCCAAAGCCCGTGCTCCGACGATCCCGGAGGGAGACAGCCCAGACCCCGAAAACGACCAAGGGCGTCCTCTCCGAAGAGAGAACGCCCAGGTCGCAGATGGTGCGCCGCCAGGGACTCGAACCCCGGACCCGCTGATTAAGAGTCAGCTGCTCTAACCAACTGAGCTAGCGGCGCCTGCTGACAGAGAAAATACTACCTGGTCCGACGGGGTGCTCCTGACGCCCGCGGATTACGGAAACGAAACGCCTAGATCGCCAGCGACAGCACCACCGGGGCCGCCCGCCGGTTCAGCGTGTCCGCCGCCGAGCGCAGCCGGTGGGCGTGCTCGATCGGCAGCGAGAGCGCCAGGCAGCCGACCGCCGCGCCCGCCGTGAGCGGGACGGCCGCGCAGACCGTGCCCACCGCGTACTCCTGGAGGTCGAGGACCGGGACCGTCGCGGGCTGGCTGTCCAGCTTGCTGAAGAGCACGCGCTCGTTGGTGATCGTCCGCGAGGTGAGCCGGGCGATCCTGTGGCGGGAGAGGTGGTCGCGCCGCCCGTTCTGGTCGAGCTGGGTGAGCAGGCACTTGCCCACCGCGCTGGCGTGGGCCGCCGAGCGGAAGTCCACCCACTCGTTCACCTTCGGCGCGCGGGGTCCGTCCGCGTACTGCGTGATCTTCACTTCGCCGTCGATGTACCGGCTGATGTAGACCGCCGCGCCCACCGAGTCGCGCAGTTCGGTGAGCGTGCTCTGGAGCTTGGCCTCAAGGGCCTGCTGGCGCACCACGCCGGAGCCCAGCAGGACGGTGGAGTCGCCGATGACGTACGCCCCGTCGGTGACCTGCTCCACATAGCCCTCGCAGCGGAGCATGAGCAGGAGGGAGGCGAGGTGCGCGGTCGGCAGACCGGTCTCTCGTGCGATCTGGACGTCCGTCACTCCGCCCGCGTGCTTGGAGATCGTCTCCAGGACGCGGAAGGCGTACTGCACCGAATGGAACGGCGCGGTCGGCTCGGGCTTCAGCGCCACGGTTTCCCCCTAGCAGGTCGAGGCTGCGAAGGTGGACAGCTTCACCGTTCCAAGATAGCCGCCAAGGCCCCTTTGCGGTGGGGGTGTTGACGAGATTGATGATGCGCCCCGGCCCGTACGCAGGGGCGCATCCTCCTGGCATATGCCACAGGCACGCTCTCTGGCCGAAAGGTGAGGTCAGAGCACCGCGCCCAGGAACTCGCGCGTGCGTTCGTGCTCGGGTCCGCCGAAGATTTTCTCCGGCGGTCCCGACTCGATCACCTTCCCGGAATCGAACATCATGACCTCGTCGGAGATGTCGCGCGCGAAGTTCATCTCGTGGGTGACGCAGAGCATGGTGATGTCCGTCGTGGTCGCGATGTCACGCAGTACGTCGAGGACCCCGGCCACCAGCTCCGGGTCGAGCGCGGAGGTCACCTCGTCGAGAAGCAGCACCTGGGGCCGCATGGCGAGGGCCCGCGCGATCGCCACCCGCTGCTGCTGGCCGCCCGAGAGCTGCGACGGCTTGGCCCCGCAGCGGTCGGCCAGACCCACCAGGTCGAGCAGCTCCTTCGCCCGCGCCTCGGCCTCGTCGGGCGAGAGCCCGAGCACCCGGACCGGCGCCTCGGTGATGTTCCGCAGCACGGTCATGTTGGGGAAGAGGTTGAACTGCTGGAAGACCATCCCGATCTTCTTCCGGGCCTCCCGGCGCTCTCTCTCGGCAGCCGGAAACAGCCGGTCCCCATTGACCTGAATCGTCCCGGAGTCGGGCTTCTCCAGGGTCATCAGCAGCCGCAGGATCGTGGTCTTGCCGGAGCCGGACGGCCCGATCAGCGTGACGTGCCGGCCCGGCCGCACCGAGAAGCAGAGGTCGTCCAGGACGGTCGTGGAGCCGAAGCGCTTGGTGACGTTGTCGAAGGTGATGAGCGGGCCGTCGGAGGAAGGGGAGACGGACGGCGCGGTGGTGGGCTTGGGGGAGAGATCAGCGGGCAAGGCGGCGCTCCAGGGCTCGTACGAGAAGGGAAGCCGGATAGGCGATGAGGATGAAGGCGACGCCGACCACGGTCAGCGGCTCGGTGTACTGGAAGGTCGACGCGCCCTCCAGACGCGACTGCTGGAGGAGTTCGAGGACGCTGATCCCGGCGAGCAGCGGGGTGTCCTTGAGCATCGAGATGACGTAGTTGCCGAGCGCGGGCGCGATGCGGCGGACCGCCTGCGGCAGGATCACCGCCAGCCAGGTCCGGTGCGCGGGCAGGCTGAGCGCGGTGGCCGCCTCCCACTGCCCTTTGGGGACGGCGTCGATGCCGGCCCGGTAGACCTGCGCGGTGTACGTCGAGTAGTGCAGCCCGATGGCGAGGACGCCGGTGGTCAGGGCGGAGAACTTCACGCCCCACTCGGGCAGCACGAAGAACAGGAAGAACAGCTGCACCAGCAGCGGGGTGGTGCGGATGAACTCGGTGACGGCGGTCACCGGCCAGCGCACGAGCCGGGACGGCGCGCGCAGGCCGAGCGCCCACACCAGACCCAGCGAGAACGAGATGAGCGAGCCGAGCGCCAGGACCTGGAGGGTGACGAGCACCCCGTCCCAGAAGCGCGGCATGAAGTCCCAGACGGCGGACCAGTCCCAGGAGGACTGCGCCGCCCCAGCCGAGTGCGTCACTTGACCGTCACCCCCAGATTGGCCTTGGTGCGGCGCTCCAGCGCCTTCATGCCCCGGGTGATCCCGAAGGCGAGGACGAAGTAGACGACGAGGGTGACGCTGTAGATCTGGGCGCTGTCCTGGGTGGCGAGCCGGACCAGGTACGCGGCGAACGACACGTCACCGACGCCGAGCAGCGAGACCAGTGCGGTGCCCTTGAGCAGCTCGACCAGCAGGTTGCAGAACGGCGGGATCATCTCCGGCACCGCCTGCGGCAGCAGTACGAGCCGCATCCGCTGCCCCGGCGTGAGGCTCAGCGCGATCCCCGCCTCGCGCTGGGCGTTCGGGACCGCCTTCAGCGCGCCCCGGACGATCTCCGCGCCGTACGCGCCGTAGGAGAGGCCGAGCGCCAGCACGGCCGCCCACATCGGCACCAGCTGCCAGCCGACCAGCGGCGGCAGCACGAAGAACAGCCAGAACATCAGGACCAGGGCGGACGTGCCCCGGAAGACCTCGGTGTAGAAACCGGCCAGGAACCGGACGAACCGGGAGCGGTGCGTCCGCGCCATGCCGACGCCGAAGGCGACGGCGGCGGCCAGCGCCGCGCTGTACACGGTCAGCTGGACGGTGATCCAGATTCCCGGCAGCACCCAGTGCTGCCACAGTCCGGCCGTCATCGGCACAGCTCCTTGGCGGTGAGGGTGGTCATCTCGGCCTGGGTGAAGCCGAACGGCCGCAGGATCCGGAAGAGCTCGCCGCTGGAGCGCATCTTGTGGAGCTCGGCGTTGAACGCGTCGCGCAGGGTGGTGTCGGTGGGCCGGAAGGCGAAGCCGCCGCCGTCGACCTTCTTCTTGCCGTCGACGACGGCGGCGAAGGGGGCGGTGGCCTCGGCGCGGCTGCTCTTGCTCACCACGGCGCGGGTGGTGAGCGCGGTCCCGGCGAACACGTCGACGCGGCCGGACTCCACCGCGTTCAACCCGGCGACCTGGTCCTGGAGGATCACGATGTCCTTCTCGGGGATCCCGGCGGCCACCGCGTACTTGATCTCCGAGTAGCCGGTCCCGGTGGCGAAGCGGGCACGGGTGCGCACCACGTCCTCGTACGAGTGCAGCCCCTTGGGGTTGCCCTTGCGCACGATGAACGCGTCGAGCATCTGGTACTCGGGGTCGGCGAAGAGCACCTGCGCGCAGCGCTCCTTGTTGATGTACATCCCGGCCGAGACGACGTCGAACTGCTGGGAGTTGAGGCCGGGGATGAGGGAGGAGAAGTCGGTGGCGACCGGCTGGACGCGGTCTATGCCCAGCCGTTTGAAGATCACTTTGGCGAGTTCCGGCGCCTCGCCGGTGAACCGGCCGTCCTCGTCGACATAGCCGTACGGAACCTCTCCGGCGATCCCCAGCCGTACTGTGCCCTGCGATCTGAGGCGCCCGAGCGCGTCGCCTTCGGGCACCCGGGAACAGCCGGCGACGGCGAGGGCCGCGCCGACGCCTCCGGCGAGAAATGTTCGTCGTGCAGTTGCTCGAACCATGGCGGCGCCGCTACCCGCGTTCGGCGCCGCCATGCGTCCTGGTCAGCTCTCCAGTGCGTACGCCGCCCTCAGCACGAGGTCGTCGCGGTGGCGCGCGGCGACCAGCTGGAGCCCGATGGGCAGGCCCGCCGCGTCCGTGCCGACCGGGACGGTGAGTGCCGGCTGGCAGGTCATGTTGAAGGGGTACGTGAACGGGGTCCAGCCCGTCCATCGGCGCAGGCCGGAGCCCGTCGGGACCTCCGCGCCCGCCTCGAACGCGGTGATCGGCAGGGTGGGCGTGACCAGCAGGTCGTAGCTGCGGTGGAAGCGGGCCATGCGGTGGCCCAGCGCCGCGCGGACGTCGAGCGCGGCGAGGTAGTCGAGCGCCTTGTACCGCGCGCCCTGCTCCGCGATCTCCCGCAGTCCCGGCTCCAGGGCCGCCCGCCGCTCCGACGGGAGCATGCCGGCCACCCGCGCCGCGCCCGTGAACCACAGCGTGTGGAAGGCCGCCACCGGGTCCGCGAAGTCCGGATCCGCCTCCTCCACGTACGCGCCGAGCCCGGCGAGCCGGGTCACCCCCGCCCGTACCGCCGCCGCGACCTCGGGGCGCACGGCCACCTGGCCGCCGAAGGAGGGCGAGTACGCGACCCGCAGGCCCTTGACGCCCTCGGCGAGGCGGGGCGAGACCGGCTGGGTGCCCTCGTCCGCCGACCAGTCGCGCCAGTCGGCCCCGCTGATCACGTCGAGCAGCAGCGCCGTGTCTGCCGCGTCCCGCGCCAGCGGCCCGAGGTGCGCGAGCGAGCCGAAGGGGCTGGGCGGGAAGAGCGGGACCCGCCCGTACGTCGGCTTCAGCCCGACCACCCCGCAGAACGAGGCGGGGATGCGCACCGAGCCGCCGCCGTCGGTGCCGAGCGAGAGCGGCGCCGCCCCGGCCGCCACCGCCGCCGCGCTGCCACCGCTGGAGCCGCCCGCCGTGCGCGCGGGGTCGTGTGGGTTGCGGGTGATCCCCGAGAGCGCCGAGTCGGTGACCGCTTTCCACCCGAACTCGGGCATCGTGGTCTTCCCCACGAACACCGCCCCGTGCTCGCGCAGCCGTGCCACGGCGGGCGCGTCCACGTCCCAGGGCCCCAGTCCCGGCGGAGCCGTGGAGCCGCGCAGGGTCGGGCCGCCGGCCACCGGGATGGCGTCCTTGACGGACACCGGCACCCCGTCGAGCAGCCCCAGCGGCTCCCCGGCCCGCCACCGGGCGGTGGACGCCTCGGCCTGGGCGAGCGCCGCCTCGGTGTCGATCCGGACGAACGCGTTGATCCGGGGCTGCACGGCGGCGGCCCGGTCGAGCACGGCCCGGACCGCCTCGGCCGGGGAGAAGTCGCCTTTGCCGTATCCGGCAAGAAGTTGACGGGCAGTCAGGTCTGCGAGCGAGGTGAGGCCTGTCGTCGGATCGGTCATGCCCGGGTTCGTACCCGTGTTTGTTGATCGACAGCGGGCGGGGCGGGTGGCGGGCGCGCCGGGAATGACGGGAATAAACGGAGACAGCCTCCCGTTAGCTCTCTCGTATCCGTACGGAACGAACTGGAGGCGCGGACCGGTGGGCGACGTGGGTGACGTGGGTGACGTGGACGACATTCGAGGGACGGCGTTCGGCAGCGCGCCCGTGCCCCTGTCCGTGCTGGACCTGGTGACCGTCGGCAGCGGCTACACCGCGAACACGGCCCTGCGGACCAGTGTGGAGATCGCCAAGCTGGCCGAGCGGCGCGGCTTCACCCGCCACTGGGTCGCCGAGCACCACTCGATGCCCGGCGTCGCCTCCTCGTCCCCGGCCGTCATCCTGGCCCACCTCGCCGCCCACACCGACCGCATCCGGCTCGGCTCGGGCGGCGTGATGCTGCCCAACCACGCGCCGCTGGTGATCGCGGAGCAGTTCGGCACCCTGGAGGCGCTGGCGCCGGGGCGGATCGACCTGGGCCTGGGGCGCGCGCCCGGCACCGACGGCGCGACGGCGGCGGCCCTGCGCCGCACGGACCCTCTCAACGAGGGCGCAATGGGGTCTCCCCTGCTCGAGCGAAGCCGAGAGCCTGGGGAAGAATTCCCGCAGCAGCTGGCGGAGTTGACGCGGTTCCTCGACGACGACTTCCCGGACGGGCACCCGTACGCGAAGATCCACGCCGTGCCCGGCCCGGTGCAGGGCCCCACGGGGCGCCCGCCGATCTGGCTGCTCGGCTCCTCCGGCTTCAGCGCCCGCCTGGCCGGGGTCCTCGGCCTGCCGTTCGCGTTCGCGCACCACTTCTCGGCCGCGAACACGGTGCCCGCGCTGGACCTCTACCGCGAGTCGTTCCGGCCGTCGGCGGTGCTGGACACGCCGTACGCGCTGATCGGGGTCTCGGCGCTGGCCGCCGACACCGAGGAGGAGGCGCGCCGCCAGACGCTCACCAACGCCCTGTCGATGGTGCGGCTGCGCACCGGCCGCCCGGGCCTGGTGCCGACCCCGGAGGAGGCGGCGGCGTACTCCTTCAGCCCGCTGGAGCGGGAGTTCGTCGACGGCTGGCTCGCCAACGTGGTCTCCGGGACCGCCGAGCAGGTACGCGACGGGCTCGACGCGCTGCAGAAGCGCACGGGCGCGGACGAGCTGATGCTGACCGCGAACGCGCACGGGCCGCAGGCGCGGCTGCGCTCGTACGAGCTGATCGCGGATGCGTACGGGGCGCGGGGGGCGTGATTGCTGGGGGCGGGGCGGCAGGGTGATCACCCGACCCGGCTGGTGATCGCCGGAGGCCCGGCCGGGGGTCGCCAGGGGCCCGACCGCTGCGATCCCAGGGCCTGGCCGGGTGATCGCCGAGGGCTCGGCCGGTGATCCCCGGTAGGTGAATCATGAAGGTTCCAGGCTCGGTGGTCCACCGCGTCCACTGACCGATCCAAGATCCATAAGGGACCCTTAAAACCGCTCGTCACGGATGGTGGCGGGCGGTTCGTGCGTCCGGCGCACCCTCTCTGACAAGCGGTTTCGCGTCCAAATTGGTCTAGTCCTCAATTTGGTTCAGACCATTGACGCGGGCATGGCGGGATCGCTATCACTGCTCCAACCGCCGTTCCGCTCACCCCCGGAGGCCGACCGTGCCCGTCCGCAGACCTCTAGCCGCAGCCCTCACGACCGCGACGCTCGCCGCCGGCGTGCTGGCCGCCTTCGCGGGCCTCGGCCCGGCCGGTACCGCCTCCGCCGCGGACGCCCGGACCGTCGCCGCGTCCACCGGGGGCGTGAAGATCGCGTACTACGACCAGTGGAGTGTGTACGGGAACGCCTTCTACCCCAAGCACCTCGACACCCGGGGCATCGCGGGCAAGTTGGACGTCATCAACTACTCGTTCGGCAACATCCACCCCACCGACCTCACCTGTTTCGAGGCCAACAAGGCGGCGGGCGACGACAACAACGCGAGCGCCGGGGACGGCGCCGGCGACTCGTACGCCGACTACCAGAAGTCCTTCAGCGCGGCGGACAGCGTCAGCGGTGAGGGCGACAAGTGGGACCAGCCCATCGTCGGTGTCTTCAACCAGTTCAAGGAGCTCAAGGCCAAGTACCCCAAGCTGAAGATCAACATCTCGATCGGCGGCTGGAGTTACTCCAAGTACTTCTCAGACGCGGCGAAGACCGACGCCAGCCGCAAGAAGTTCGTGGCGTCCTGCGTCAAGCAGTACATCCAGGGCGACCTGCCGGTCGACGGCGGCTTCGGCGGCGTCGGCTCGGCCGCCGGGATCTTCGACGGCATCGACATCGACTGGGAGTACCCCGGCTCGCCCGACGGCCACCTCGGCAACCACTACGCGGCCGAGGACAAGCAGAACTACACCCTGCTGCTGGCCGAGTTCCGCAAGCAGCTCGACGCGTACGGGGCGGCGCACGGCGGCAAGAAGTACCTGCTGACGGCGGCGATGCCGGCCGGCCAGGACAAGATCAAGAACATCGAGACGGACAAGGTCGGGCAGTACCTCGACTACGCGAACGTCATGACGTACGACATGCACGGCGCGTGGGACGGCGACGGGCCGACGTACCACCAGTCGCCGCTGTACTCGGGTGCGAACGACCCGACCGACGTCATCAAGCCGGGCACCCAGAAGTACTCGATCGCCAACGCGGTCGACGCCTGGCTGGACGGGAACGCGGCGTACGGCATCGCGGGCGGCTTCCCGGCGAACAAGCTCACCCTCGGGTACGAGTTCTACTACCGCGGCTGGAAGGGCGTCCCGGCGGGGACCGCGAACGGCCTGGCCCAGGCGGCGACCGGCCCGTCCGGTGCGCGGCCGCTGAGCCAGCAGCCGGGCATCGCCCACTACAAGGAGCTCGGCGGGATCGTCGACAACCCGGCGACGACGTTCTGGGACGACCAGGCGAAGGCGTCCTACTTCTACAAGGACGGCGAGTTCTTCACGGGCCTGAACCAGAAGTCGATCCAGGCGCGGGCGGATTACGCGCATGCCCGTGGGCTGGCCGGCGCGATGATGTACTCGCTGCTGGGGCTGGACGACAAGGCGACGCTGCTGGGCCAGATCGCGACGGCGGTCGGGTCGTCCCCGTCCTCGACGCCGGACCCGACGACGCCGCCGACCACTCCGCCGACGACGCCGCCGACCACTCCGCCCACGACGCCTCCGACGACCGGGTGCACGGCTGCGGCCTGGGATGCGGCGGGCACGTACACCGGCGGTACGCAGGTCTCCTACAAGGGCCACAACTGGAAGGCCAAGTGGTGGACGAAGGGCGAGGAGCCCGGCACGACGGGGGAGTGGGGCGTGTGGCAGGACCTCGGCGCGTGCTGATGTGAGCCCCCTGCGGGGGGAGACCGCCCCACCCCGTGCCGGGGGTGGGGCGGTTCTCCTTTCCCCCACCCCGCCCGTTCCCTTAACCCTCCGGGGGCGGGGGGTGGGCTGAGGTTGGTCTCCCGGTGGCTACGCCCCCGGGCCCCCTGGCGGGGCCTACGGCCCCTGCACCCCGCTTCGGGGCTGCGCCCCCGGGCCCCCGCCTCGGGGTTGCGCCCGGACCTCCGTTGCGGGGCCTGCGGACCCTGCGCCCCCGCATCGGGGCTGTGCCCCGGCCCCCCGCTGCGGGGCCTGCGGCCCCCGCACCCCGGCCCGTTCGTCTGCGGGTTGTCTGTGGCTGATCGCGCAGTTCCCCGCGCCCCTGAAGGGGCGGGAGCTCCGCTCCCTGCCCCGCCGCTCCTCGAACGCCGGAGGGGCTGAATGTGCCGGGCCCCGTTCTGCCCGAAGGGGCGCGGGGAACTGCGCGACGAGCCCAGGACGGCCCGCACCCGACCAACGACGAGGCTTTAGGGGCGCGGGGAACTGCGCGACAAACCCGGGACGGCCCGCACTGGACCAACGACGAGGCTTTAGGGGCGCGGGGAACTGCGCGACCAGCCCAAGCCGACCGGCACCCGAACGACGCTCAGACCCCGGCGGGGCCTTACGTCACCGCAGCACCCCACCCCCCAGGGGCGCGGGGAACTGCGCGACCGGCCCCCGCCGGCCCGCAGGTGAACACCGGGCCAAATAGGGGCGCGGGGAACTGCGCGACCGGCCCCCGCCGGCCCGCAGGTGAACACTGGGCCGGATAGGGGCGCGGGGAACTGCGCGACCCGCCCCCGCCGGCCCGCAGGCGAACACCCGGCCCAAACCCCGTTACGCCCGGCAGCGTTCGCCCAGCATGGACGCGATCAGCTCCGGGTGGACCGCCCGCGAGTACAACCACCCCTGCCCCGTGTCGCACCCGATCCGCCGCAACCGCCCCGCCTGGTGGGACGTCTCGACGCACTCGGCCGTCACCTTCAGGCCCAGCCGGTGGGCGAGCTGGACGAGGGCCTCGACGATCGTCTCGTCGGCGGGGTTGGGGTGCGTGCCGCCCTCGTCGTACTGGAAGCCGCGGACGAAGGAGCCGTCGAGCTTCAGGACCGAGACCGGGAGGCGGGAGAGGTACGCCAGGTTGGAGTACCCCGTGCCGAAGTCGTCGATCGCGATCCGTACGCCCATGTCCGACAGCGCCTGGAGCGCCTGGAGCGGGCGGCCCGCCGAGCCCATGACCGCCGACTCCGTCAGCTCCAGTTGCAGCAGATGCGGCGCCAGGCCCGTCTCGGCCAGGATCTCCGCCACGTCCGCGACCAGGTCGGAGTCCCAGACCTGGCGCACGGCGACGTTCACGCTCACGAAGATCGGCGGCACTCCGGGGTGCTCGATCTGCCAGCGGCGCGCCTGCCGGCAGGCCGTGCGCAGCACCCAGCGGCCGAGCTGGACGATCGAGCCGTCCTCTTCCGCAATTCCGATGAACCGATTCGGCGCAAGTGTGCCGAACTGAGGATGGTTCCATCGGACAAGCGCCTCGACGCCCTCCACGGCCCCGTCCGCCATGCCCACCAACGGCTGGTACTCCAGCGTGAACTCGCCCCGCTCCACGGCCGGCCGCAGCGTCGAGGAGAGCGCCTGACGGGTCATCCGGTGCGCGTTGCGCTCCGGGTCGAAGAGCGTCCAGCGGGCCTTCCCGTCGGCCTTGGCCCAGTACAGGGTCGTGTCGGCGTCCTGCATCAGGCCCGTCGCCGTCGTCCCCGCCACCGCCCGCTCCACCACGCCGATCGACGCGGAGACCGACAGCCGCTGCCCGGCCAGGTCGAACGGCTGCTGGAGCGCGGCCAGTACGGACTTCGCCAGGTCCGCCAGCTGCTCGGTCCCCGTCGAGTCCTCGACCAGGACCGCGAACTCGTCGCCGCCGAGCCGCGCCACCAGGTGCCCGCCGCTGCGCGCGTAGCCGCTCTGGTCGGCGCAGTGGGTGAGGCGGGCCGCGACCGCCGACAGGAGCCGGTCGCCGATGCGGTGGCCCAGGGTGTCGTTGACGGCCTTGAAGCCGTCGAGGTCGAGGTAGCAGATCCCGATCCGGCCGGTGCCGCCGCGCCCGTATGTGGAGGCCTCCATCGCGCCCGCGAGCCGCTCGAAGAAGAGCGTGCGGTTGGGCAGCCGGGTCACCGGGTCGTGCATCTGGAGGTGGCGCAGCCGCGCCTGGAGCTCGCGGCGGTCGCTGATGTCGGTGATGGAGAGCAGCGCGCCGGGGCTGTCGCGCACCGGCGAGACGGTGACCTCGGCCCAGAGGGAGTGCCCGTCGGGGTGCTTGAGGCGGCGCGTACAGCGGAAGCGGGAGCGGCTGCCGCTCAGCACCTCCTGGTAGATGTGCCAGGTGCGGGCGTCGGCGGCGAGGTCCACGAGGTCGGCGGCGGCCTGCCCGCACAGCGCGGCGGGCTCCGAGCCGAGCAGCTCGGCCAGCGCGTCGTTGACGGCGGCCACCGTGCCGTCCCGGTCGACGAGCGCCATCGCCAGATGAGCCGCGTTGAAGGCCGCGCGGTAGTCGCGCGGCTCAGAAGCGGTGCGCCCGACCGCGTGACGTTCGGGCGGCCGGCCGACGGGCCGCTCGGGCCCCTCCAGATGACGCTCTGTGACCGGCGGCCGCATGGTCCCGGGGGCTGCTCCCGGTCCTTCGGGGGTTCCGCTCACCGCTCGCTCCCGCTGTGCATTCGAGTCGTACAGAGATGTGGTCGGGGCCGTCGGCCGGGTGGAGGACAGCCGCCCGGGGCTGAATCCACGCAGGAAAGTGTGCCGATCATAGAGGCAGGCGCAAGAGCCGATCCAGCTCCACGGCCGTGATCATGCGCACCCGGGAGCCGAGGCTGATCGTTTCTGCACGTGCCTGGCCAGCGGCGATCCTCATGTGACCGATTGTGACTTTCTGTAAGGCGTCGGGGTGTCGGGCTGGTGTCGGGCTCCTCACCCACCTGGGGCAGCGGAACAGGGCGAAATCACACAAACCACCACAAGGTGGGTGGGGTGTCCCGCATTCCGTACCCGGAGGTCGACGTGGAGCGTCAGCTGACACCGGGGGGAGTGGAGCGTGCCCGGCTGCGCAGTGCCGCCGCCGCGCTCACCTCCCTGACGGCGGTCGCCGCCACCACCCTCGTGGCGGGCCCCGCCGTGGCCGCCAGATCCGCGATGCCCTGCGCCCTGCCCCGTACCGCCGCACACCACTCGCTCGGAGTGGACACCTGGAACACCGCCTATCCGCGCCCGGTGCGCACGCTCAACGCGGTGATGGTCTTCCTCTCCTTCCCGGACTCGTCGCCCGTCGCCGCCCCGAAGGACCTCGCCACCGACTACTTTCCCGCTACCAGCGACTTCTTCACCCGTGCCTCGTACGGGAAGTTCCGGCTCAAGGCCGATCCGCAGCCGAACTGGGTGAAGATGCCGAAGCCGTCGACGGCCTACCGGATACAGCGCGACTGGGACCCGGAGCGGCGCACGGAGTATCTGCGCGACGCCGTCACGGCGGCCGACCCCACGGTCGACTTCTCCGCGTACGACATCGTCTACCTGGTCGCGGACCCGGACGCGCCGGGTGTCGACTCGGACGCCACGAAGGTCGTCAACTTCGACCAGCCGCTGCGGGTCGACGGCACGGACCTCAAGCGGGTCGTCACGGTCTTCGAGCAGCACCCGCCGGACCGCAATGTGCTGGCCCACGAGACCGGGCACGTCTTCGACCTGCCCGACCTCTACCACCGCCCGATGGACGGCAAGGGCGACTGGGACACGTACGTCGGCGACTGGGACGTGATGGGCAGCCAGTTCGGGATGGCGCCGGACCTGTTCGGCTGGCACAAGTGGAAGCTGGGGTGGCTGGACCGGCGCCAGGTGGCGTGCGTGGCGACGCGCGGCTCCTCCCGGCTGACCCTGGTGCCGCTCTCGGAGTCGCCCGAGCGGGTGGGGCCGAGCGGGGTCCGGCTCGCGGTGGTACGGACCTCGGAGGGCAGCGCGGTCGCGATCGAGGCGCGGGACCCGGCGGGCAACGACCGTACGACCTGTACGTCGGGGCTGCTGATCTACCGGGTCCGCAGCGAGACGGCGTCGGGGACCGGCCCCGTCGAGGTCCTGGACACCCACCCGGACACGGGGGCGTGCTGGGAGCACTCGGTCTACCCGGCGCTCGCGGACGCGCCGCTGAACGTGGGCGAGACGTTCACCGTGCCGGGGGAGGGGATCCGGATCGAGGCGACGGGGCGGACGCGGTCGGGGGGGTGGACGGTGCGGGTCACGCCGTAGGCGTGGTGTTCGTGGCAGTGCACGAAAAGGCCCCCGGGAGCGCACGAAAAGCCCCCCCGGGGGGGGCACGAAAAGGCCCCCCGCTCGCGCGAGGGGCCTTTTCCGTCTGTGCGCCGCCAGGGACTCGAACCCCGGACCCGCTGATTAAGAGTCAGCTGCTCTAACCAACTGAGCTAGCGGCGCCTGCTGACGTCGTAGACCTTAGCATCCTGATCGGCGGGAGGAAAAATCGATAAGCGCCGGTCGGCGGGGGCGGCGTCCCGGGCGGCCCGGACGCACGCCCAGAGCAGTACGTCGGGCCCCGGGAGCCAGGGCCGGCGGGTGTCGGGGGCGACCAGCCAGCGGGGGGCGGCGGGGTGCTCGGGGCGCGCGAGGCCGGGCACGGTGACGGCGTCGCCGGTGCCGTGGCAGAGGAACGGCGGCACCCCGGCCCACTCCTCCCAGTCGAGCAGCGCGGGCAGCCGGTGGGCGGTGCCGGGGGTGGCGAAGAGCAGCATCCGGCCCCGGTGGTGGGCGACCGGTCCGGAGCCCGCCCCCTCCCCCCACAGCCGGTCGAGCATCCGGCGCCCGAAGACGGCGGGCACGTTGACCACGTCGAACGCCGAGCCGCAGGGGAGGACGACGGGGGCGCCCGGCCGGGCCTCCCACAGCGCGAGGGTGCTGCGCGGGTACGGCGCCGCCGACGCGAGCCAGGCGGCGCCCTCGGGGGTCACCTCCCCGGCGCCGTCGCGGGGGAGCAGGGCTTCGTCGCGCTGCATGGTGCTCATGCGTACTACTTCTACGGGGCCCGGCGCCCCCGTCTCGGCGGAATAACGGAAACCGGGACAGGGTGGGGCGTGGAGGAGTATCTTGCGCGGCCGGTGGCATATGCGCCCTTGTTGTGCCCGGGGTTCGTCTACGGGCCGCCCGTGGCTGGTGGCGCGGTTCCCCACGCCCCTGAACCCGTGGTCGAGCTCAGCCATGGGCTCTCAGGGGCGGGGCCGTGACGTGTGCGGCTCCGCCGTGATGGGGGTCCCGGTCCCCCTGTTCGAGCGAAGCCGAGAGCCAGAACTTGGGGGATCGACCAGCCCCCACCGGCCCGCAGGCGAACCCCCGGCCAGCCCCCTAGCCCCGGCCCCCTAGCCCCGGTCCGCCCCCCGGGACAGATCCCGCCCGAACTCCACCATCTTCTTCGCGTAGTCCTCGGTCCACTGCGCCCGCTGCGCGATGTCCGCCGCCGTGAGGCGGTCGAAGCGGCGCGGGTCGGCCAGCTGGGCCGCCGCGATCGCCTGGAACTCCACCGCCCGGTCCGCCGCCGCGCGGAACGCCAGCGCCAGCTCCGTCGAGCGCGACAGCAGCTCCCGGGGGTCCTCGATCGACTCCAGGTCGAAGAAGTGCTCCGGGTCGGCGGCGGCCTCGGCCGGCTCGAACAGCAACGGCGCCGGCCTCAGCCGCTGCTCTTTCCGCTCGGGCTCCGCCATCGGGTCTCCTCCTGCCGCAGTTCAACGGCCCGGTGTTCGCCCCGGGCCACCCTCCATTGTCCCGCGCCCCGCAAGTAGGCCTCGGCCACCCCGCACGCCCCCCACCGCGCCCCCGCCCCCGGGGGGCTAGGGCCGCCACACCACCCGGTGCTCC
Organism: Streptomyces sp. NPDC023838; assembly: GCF_040639555.1. NCBI lineage: Bacteria > Bacillati > Actinomycetota > Actinomycetes > Kitasatosporales > Streptomycetaceae > Streptomyces > Streptomyces sp. NPDC023838. The sequence continues at coordinate 26,127 of NZ_JBFAAD010000010.1, read as the reverse complement.
CCCAGATGCGTCAGCACCGCGTGGTTCGCCTCCCAGCCGTCCGGGAACTTCACCGTCACGCCCAGTTGGACCGGCTCGGTCGAGGGGTGTTCGTCGAGCAGGTCCGCCACGCCGGCGCGGCACACCACGATGCAGGCGTGGCGGTGCCGGGAGGTCAGGACGCACAGGCGGCCCGTTTCCAGGTGGAACGCCGTCGCGTCGGGGCGCCCGGACAGCGGGTGCAGTACCACCGTCACGTCGAACTCGCGGCCCTGGAGCCGGTTCGCCGTGTCCACCGCGACCCCCGTCACCCCGAGCTCCGCGAGTGCCGCCCGCACTGCCGCCGCCTGGTCGCGGTGGGCCGTGCCGACCGCGATCCGGGACGCCGTGAGCGGCACGGGGTCCGGGGCGCGCTCGCTGGTCGCCGCGCCGCCCCGGTCCAGGAGCCTGCGGACCACCTGGGCCACCGCCCGTACCGCCTCCGGGTCGGTGCGCGGGGTGTGGCGGGCCGGCAGTTCGAGCAGGGCCCAGCCCGACTCGGCCGCCTCGTCCAGCGCGCGGTCCGGCGCCGAGCCGTCGGACGGGACGCCGAAGGAGAGCCGCCGGTCGCCGTGGTCCGTACCGCTGCGGAACGGCGTGTACGGGTAGAACGCGTCCGAGACCAGCGGCGCGGCCGACGCGGGCAGCCGCCAGGAGACCGGCAGCCGGTGCTGCGGCAGCTCGGGGTTGTGGGCGAGCAGCGTCGTCACCGCGCTCGCCGACGGGTCGTAGGAGAGCCCCGCCCACTGCTCGGAGTCCGCGATCGCGAACGGGTCCAGCTGGCCCGGGTCGCCCACGAACAGTGCCCGCTGGAAGAGCCCGGCCACGGCGAGCAGCGCGTCCGAGCGCATCTGGTACGCCTCGTCCACGATCGCGTGCGCCCACGGCTCCACGTCCTTGACGTGCGCCCACTTCGCCGCCGTCGACAGCACCACGTCCAGCCCCGCCAGATCGCCCGCCTTCGACGACTTGCGTACGTTCGCCAGGTCGTCCAGCGCCTTGTCGTACGGGTCGGCGTCGCTGCTGTGCAGCCGGCCCACCGGCAGGTCGGGCTCCTTCTCGGCCAGCCGTACGACGAGGTCGTCGACCTGGGCGTTGGTCTGCGCCACCACCATCAACGGGCGCCCCGCGGCGGCCAGTTCGAGCGCCGCGCGCACCACGAGCGTCGACTTCCCGGCGCCCGGCGGCGAGTCCACGACCACGCCCCGGGCCTCGGAGTGGAGGGTGTCGCGCAGGATCGCCCCGGTGGCCTCGGCCGCCGCCGCGCCCGGGTCGAAGCCGCGCTCGGCACGGATCACAGCAGGTCCTCCGGGGTGAGGGGGTCGGGGTGTTCCGCGTCCGTGCCCGGCGGGCCGCCGTGGGTCCACGGGGTGGCCTCCGGATCGGGCAGCTTGGGGCCGCCGCGCTGGTCGTGCTCGAAGAGCGTCCAGCACAGCCGGTCGCCCTTCTCCGGCACCGAACCGGGCGCCGGGTCCTTGCTCCGGCCCATCTTGTCGAGCAGCCGCAGGACGAGCGCGCCGTCCGCCTCGTACCCCACGAACTCCGCCGACTGGGGCTTGCCGTCCAGCGAGCGGAACACCTTCGCCCGCTCGGCCAGGTGCGGCGCGTCGTCGGTGCGGACGGTGACCAGCGGGCGCGGGCTCGGCCGCTTCGACTCCGACCAGGCCATCACCACATCGGTGACCTCGCCCGCGAACGCCTCCCCGGCGAGCCGCCGCCCGGCCATCACCAGCGGGTCGTCCAGCGCTTCCTGCGCCTCCAGCTGCGCCTGCGCGGTCTCGCGCGAGGCGAGCTTGGCCGCCGCCGTCACCGCGTCGTCGCGGCGCGGCTGTGGCGGCTCACCGGCCCGCACCCGGTCGCGGTGCGCGGTGAACGACCAGCGGTCGCGGGTCCAGCGGTCCGCCGCGCGCGGCGCCGCGGGCAGCTCCCGCAGCAGGTCCAGGGAGCGCCACACCGCCTCCCAGGTGGGCCGCAGCTGGTCGCCGACCAGCCGGCGGATCTCCTGCTCGGCCCGGCTCAGCTCGCCCAGGCGCGCGTCGGCCGCCTCGCCGTCCTGCGCCGCGTACAGCGCCTGGCGGGCGCGGTCGTAGCGGTCGATCGCCGGGGCGAGCAGCTTGTTGTCGAAGGCCGGGTCGGTGGCCGGGCCCGCGGGCGGGCACAGCAGCTGGCCGTCCCGGTCCCGGGCCAGCTCGGCCCGCAGGGCCGCCTCGGCGCCCGTGGCGCCCTCGGGCGGGTCGATCCAGGCGAGCAGCGCGCCCAGGTGCTGGTCCTCCAGGCTGGACTGGCCGGTCGCCCAGTGCCTGCCCAGGAGGTCCGTGGCGGCGAGCAGCAGCGCCGAGCCGGGGACGCGGGCGCGCTCCCCGTAGTGCGTCAGCCAGCGGCCGAGCAGCGGCACGCGCGGCGGCGCGGGGTGCGGGGTGTCCGGGTCCTGCTCGGCGGTCCGGCGAAAGCGCATGGACCGGCCCAGCAGCCGGACGAAGTCGATCGCGGCCCGGCCCGGCACGACGATCTGCGGCGCGTCGGCGCACAGCTCGACCTCGACCTTGACCTTCTTGCCGGTCTCCGGGTCGGTCTCGTTGCGCTCGGCGGCCTCCACCTCGTCCGCGTACGCGTCCAGGTGCGGCAGTACGGCGTCGGCCAGCTCGGCGAGGAACGCGAACCGCAGCTCGCGGTCGCGCGGCTGCCCCACGACGAGCAGGCGGGGCGCCTCGCGGTCGGTCCCGACGAGCGCCCCGAGCGGCGCCCCGGCCTCTCCGGAGGTGGTCAGCGGTACGAGGACGAGCGGGCGCCCGGACAGGTGCCGGTGGCACACCGTGGCCAGCGGCGCGGCCCGTCCGGCCTCGACGGCCTCAAGCCGGGCGAGGGTGGCGATCAGCGACATACGGCGCCTCCCATGGCTCCCGCGGCTGCGGTGGCTCCCACGGCTCCGGTGGCTCCCACGCCTCCCCCGGGTCCCACGCCTCCCCCGGCTCCCGCGCCCGCCAGCGCCTCCGCCCGCAGGGCCGCCGCCCTGCGCAGCGCCGCCACCGCCGGGTCGGACGCGTCGCCCGTGTGGCCGCGCGCGGCGTCCAGGACCGCGCCGACGCTCGTCAGACCGCCCAGCTCGGCCCGCAGACCCCGGCCCAGGGCCGTCACCGCGTCCACCGCGCGGGCCCGGTCGCGGCAGTGGAAGGCCAGCTCGCAGGCGGCCAGGCACTCCGGCGCGTACGACGCGGGGACCGCCTCGACCGTGCCGGTCAGCTCCTCGCACGGGCGCTCCGGATCGAAGGTGGCGCCCGGCGGCAGGCCGTCGGCGATCTCCTCGATCCGGGTGAGCCGGGCCAGCTGGCGGCGGGTCACCGACAACTGTTTGCGTACGTCGACGAGCGAGGCGGTCGGCAGGTTGGAGAAGTCCTTGGGGCAGACGAGGAGCACCGAGTGCGCGACGCGGTCGGCGGGTGCGAGCGCGCCGCCCACCAGGCCCGCGACCCGCTCGAGCGCCAGTACGTACACCGCCGCCTGGCGGGCCGCCGCGCCGACCTTGGACGGGTCGGCGGCCGCGTCGATCATGGGGAAGGACTTGATCTCGACGACCGTCCAGCGGCCGTCGGGGGCGACCACCACCGCGTCCGGCTCCAGATAGGCGGGGGAGCCCGCTACCTCCAGGGCCAGCATCGGGTGGTCCAGGAGCGTCCAGCCGCCCGACGCCGTTGCCTCCCGCAGGGCGAGCGCGGTCCGGGCGGCCCGGCCCTCGGGACCGGCCGCGGCCAAGTCGGGGACGGCCGCGCCCTCGGGGGCCTGGCCGCCGGTGTGCTCGTGGAGCAGGCGCAGCAGTTCCGTACCGCCGTCGGACTTCACGCGGGCCTCGAACGTGTTGCCGCGCGCGATGGCGAACTGGGACTGGCCGAACGCCGCCGACGGGGAGCCCAGCGCCTCGGCCAGCGCGCCCTTGTCGACGCCCGCCCCGTCGAGCAGCGCGCGCCGGCGGCAGCCCGGGTTGGCGGCGAGGGCCGCCAGCGCCCGGGCGTCCAGCGGGCGTGGCACGGCGGTGGGTCCGCGCAGCTCAGCGAGCCGCTGACGGATGGCTGTCGTCCGCTCCCGCGGTGGAGTCGTCGGACGTGCGCTGCCCTGGGATTCGCTCACCCGTGGAAGTCTTGCATCCGGCACTGACAATCGGGGCCGGAGTGCCGAACGAGCCGGGTGCGACGCGGGCGCGCACCCCCTCCGCGAGCCGCAGCGCCGGCCGGGCGAGCAGCAGCCCGAGCCCCATCACGACCGCCCCGGCGACCGCGTCGAGCAGATAGTGGTTGGCGGTGCCCATCACCACGAACGTGATGGTCAGCGGGTACGCGACGCCCAGGACGCGGGTCCAGCGGCGGCCGCCGAAGCGCCACAGCATCACACCGCACCACAGCGCCCAGCCCACGTGCAGGCTCGGCATCGCCGCGTACTGGTTGGTCATGCCGCCCATTCCGCGCGGCGCGCTGGCGTCGCCGCCCCACCAGCCGTACGAGCTGTACTGCGCCATCGTGTCGACGAACCCGTGCGAGGGGTCGAGCAGGCGCGGCGGGCAGGTCGGCAGCAGCGAGAAGCCGACCAGGCCCATGAGGGTGGAGAGCATCAGCCAGGTGCGCGCGGCGCGGTACTGCACCGGGCGGCGGCGGAACAGCCACACCAGGATCGCGGGCGTCACCAGGTAGTGCAGCGACGCGTAGGCGAAGTCAGCGGGTATGCCGAGCGACGGGGTGCGGGTGAAGAGCCGGTTGAGCGGGTGCTCGGCGTTGATGTGCAGGTACTTCTCGATGCGCAGGATCGCCAGGCCGTGGTCCACGGCCTGCGACTCGCTGCCGCTCACCAGAAGGCGGCCCGCCGAATAGGCGGCATAGACGATGGCGATGAGCGGCAGCTCGGTCCACCAGCGGGGCCGAGGCGCGGGGTGCTGCATCTCCGGACCCTCTCCATCTCTTCTTCAGGGCCCCGTCGGGGCCCGTTCAAGTGTTCAACCGTACGGTGGTCGTGAGTGCGCGTGTGCACCCACCCCCGAAGGACGCGGGAGAGGGCCGCGAGGGTGCGCGATGATGGAGATGAACCTCCGCCGAACCCTCGGCATTCTGCACGCGCCCCGGGAGTGACCTGACATGCCAGCCGCCGCCGCACCGCGCATCCTGCTCGCCCGGCACGGGCAGACCGAGTGGTCGCTCGCCGGCAAGCACACCGGCCGGACCGACATCCCGCTGCTCGAAGAGGGCCGCCGGGGCGCCAAACTGCTCGGCGAGCGGCTGCACCGGGCGCCGTGGGACGGCCTGGCGGACGTCGAGGTCCGCACGAGTCCGCTGGTACGCGCGCGTGAGACGTGCGACCTGGCGGGCTTCGGGGAGCGGGCGACCGACTGGGACGCGCTGATGGAGTTCGACTACGGGGCGTACGAGGGGCTCACCCCGCCCGAGATCAAGGCGGGCCGGCCCGACTGGTTCATCTGGCGCGACGGGGTCGAGGGCGGCGAGACGCTGGCGCAGGTGTCGGACCGGGCGGACGAGGTCGTGGCGTGGGCGCGGTCGGCCTCGCGTGACGTGCTGGTCTTCGCGCACGGGCACATCCTCCGGTCGATCGCCGCGCGCTGGCTCGGCGAGCCGATCGGGTTCGCGGCCCGCATCAAGCTCGACCCGACGTCGCTGTCGGTCCTGGGGTGGGCGTACGGGGCGCCGGCGGTGGAGCGGTGGAACGATACGGGCCATCTGGAGTTGTAAGCCCCCTTCACCGGGGCTCTGCCCCGGACCCTGTTCGTCTGCGGGCCGTATGTGGCTGGTCGCGCAGTTCCCCGCGCCCCTGAAAGTGCCGCTGCGCGGCAATCCCCTGGGCGCCCGAAAGGGCGCATCTCAGGGGCGCGGGACTGTGACATGTGCGGCTCCGCCGCGATGGGGGTCCCCCCTGTTCGAGCGAAGCCGAGAACTTGGGGGGAGCGACCAGCCCTCACCGGCCCGCGGACAAACACCGGGCCGCGAAGCTACACCGTCACCCGCCTCTCCAGAAACGTCGCCACCTCCGGGCAGTTGGCGTGTGGGGCCAGGATGCGGGCCGTGTCGGACAGCATCGCCTGGATGCGGGTGGACTGGACCTCCGGGAGCAGGTCGAGGACCTGGTGGCCGGCCGCCGCCGACTCCGTGGGGGCGCCCGCGCGGGCCAGGTCGTCGGCGAGTTCAGCGCGGTACAGGGCCAGGTTGCGGGCGAAGTGCGGGTCCTGGAGGCGGGCCGCGCGGTCGGCGTGGCGGGCCGCGCGCGGCCAGTCGCCCAGCGCCGACCAGCACTGCGCCTCCAGCATCTCCAGCTCGGCCTCGACGAAGAACGTCATCCACTCCGGGTCCCGCTCGGCCGGGCCGCGCCCGAACAGCGCGTGCGCCCGGGCGAGCGACTGCTCGCACGCCCCCCGGTCCCCGAGCCCGGCCCAGCCGCCCGCCTCCCGCAGGCTCAGCAGCGCGAGCAGCCGGGGCGAGCCGAGCCGGCGCGCCGCCCGCCCGCCCGCCTGCGCGGCCCGCAGCGCCTCGCGCGGCCGCCCCGCGTCCCTGGCCAGGAACGACATATTGCAGAACGCGTGCGCCTCCAGGGCCGGGTCGCCCGCGAGCCGGGCGGTGGCGAGCGCCTCCGCGTAGTGCGAGCGGGCCTCCTCGTAGTGGCCCGAGTCATGGGCGAGCCAGCCCACCGAGATGGCGAGCTCCCCCGCGCCGGCGTGCAGCCGGTCGGCCGTGGAGCGGCGCGCGGTGCCCGCGTCGAGCAGCGCGTACGCGGTGCGCAGCGGCTGGGCGGCCCTGCGGTAGAGCCCGTTCGCGCCGTGCCGGTCGTCGAGCAGCCGGATCCGCCGCACCGCCTCCTCGACCGCGTTCACCTCGGCCTCGCCGACCCGCCGTACCGGCTGCGGTACGCACTCCTGGGGCGCGGCCGCCGCGTACTCGGGGAGCAGCCCGAGGGAGACGGCCGCCAGGGTGGCGGAGCCGCCGGTCATGAATGCGCGACGCAGCACGTCGCTCTCCTCGTCGTCACGTTCTTCTTCGTGGTCGGTGGTGCCGCTGTGCTGTTCCGGATGCGTCGCGTACGGCGGGGTCGCACCACACCCCGCACGCGCCCCCCTGCCCCGTACCGCCTCACGGGCCGAGAACCCCATGTCCGCCATGGTCAAACCCGGGAACATGTGTCGGAAGACGCGCTCGTACGCGTAGTTGGGGCACCGGATCTCGCCGGCCTCCACGCGTCCGACGTAGCGCGCGTCGCAGGCCACCTGCTCACCGATCTCGCGCGCCGCCCTGCGTACCGCCGCCGCGAACTCACCGGGCGAGCGCTGCCCCCGCAGCTCCCGGAAGGCGGTGTTGGGGCCCTTGGCGGGGCCCCGCTCGGGGGCCCGTGCGGGGGAGCTCGCTCCGGCACGGGGGTCCGTTGACGTCGCCATGGCTCAACAGCTCTCTTTGGCGGGGTGGTGCGGAGGAAGAACGTACCGGCAACATCAGCTCCAGCAACCGAAGTTTAGCTACAAAAGGGATATCTCACCCGCGATCTGCTATGAACTGCCATCCTTTGCGGCGGTGTAGCGCCGTAGCCGTTGACACGGACCCGCGTTGAACCATGCGGATACCGCCAACCCGCAAAAACCACGTGGGGGTTGCCTTGTTGGAGGCCGGCATGGACATCAATGGCACCGGGACGACCACGACGACCGCGCGGCACCGGCCCACCCGGGACGCCGGCGGACCGCCGGGCGGCGAGGAGCCCTGCGACCTCGTCACCGTGCCCGCCCGCCAGGGCCTGGAGGCGGTGGACATCCTCCGCCGCGCGGTCGCACCGGCGGCCGTCGGCCCGGTGGTGCACGACGGCGCCTGCGACACCCTGGGCTTCCTGGTGCCGTCCGGCACCGCGGCCGCCTGGGACGTGCCGGGCAGCGCCTGTACCGAGACCAGCGGGCGGGGCCTGCGCATCCCCGGGCTGCCCGCCGAGCCGCCGGTCTCCGGCGGCGGCTGGCTGCTGCCGCCGGACGCGGTGGCGGTCACCGACCCCGCCGTGCTGCGCCTCGCGCTCGGTGAGGCGGCCCGGCTCATCGAGGCCGCGGACGGCATCACCGAGGCGGGCGGCAGATAATGGTCGGATGGCGGCACGAGGCGGTACGAAAAGCGGGGCGAAGGGCGGGGCGAAGGCCGCGCCGGGCGGGCGGCGCGGTCGTCCGGCCGCCCCGGAGGCTGTCGTGGAGGCGGTCGACGGCGGCCTCGCCGAGCTGATACCGGACCGGGACCGGCCGCGCGGCTGGACCCTGCTCCTGGACGGCGCCCCCCAGTCCCACGTCGACCTGGACGCGCCGGAACGGCTCACCTTCGAGTACCAGCGCCGCCTCGGCCACGCCATCGACCTCGCCGCCGAGCCGGGCCGCCCCCTCCAGGTGCTGCACCTGGGCGGCGGCGCCTTCACCCTCGCCCGCTACACGGCGGCCACCCGCCCCCGCTCCACCCAGCAGGTCGTCGAGGTGGACGCGGCGCTGGTGGGGCTGGTCCGCCGCGAGCTGCCGCTCGATCCGCAGGCCCGGATACGGGTGCGCTCCCTGGACGCGCGCGAAGGGCTCGCCAAGCTCCCGGACGGCTGGGCCGACCTGGTCGTCGCCGACGTCTTCAGCGGCGCCCGCACCCCCGCCCATCTGACCAGCACCGAGTTCCTGGGCGAGGTGCGCCGGGTGCTGCGGCCCGGCGGGATCTACGCGGCCAACCTCGCCGACGGCCCTCCGCTGGCGCATCTGCGCGGCCAGATAGCCACCGCCGCCCAGCTCTTCCCCGAGCTGGCGCTCGCCGCCGACCCGACCGTGCTGCGCGGCAAGCGCTTCGGCAACGCGGTGCTGCTCGCCTCGGACGTGCCGCTGCCGGTGGCCGAGTTCACCCGCCGCATCGCGGGCGACCCGCACCCGGGGCGCGTCGAACACGGCCGCGCGCTGGCCGACTTCACGGGCGGGGCGGCCCCGGTGACGGACGCGACCGCCAAGCCGTCGCCGGTACCGCCGCCGTCGGCGTTCCGGTAGAAACCCTTGCTCGGCCCCCGTCGTTCATCGCCCTTGCTCAGCCGCGGTCGTCGAGCTCCACGGTCGGTGCATGCTGGTACCAGGTGCAGAAGACCGACACCTCGCGCGTGCCCTTGCTGAAGGTGACCCGGATCCAGGTCGGCTGCTTCCACACCTGCATCCGCCAGCCCGAGTCCGGCGTCGCCGTCACCAACTCGGCGGAGGCGGTGCCGATGTCGAAGACGACACGGCCGCCGGCGACGTCGTAACCCTTCACGTCTCCCGAAGAACGGGAGGACGGGGGTGACTTGGGCGGCTCGGTGGGGGAGCGGCTCCCGGACGGCTTCCCGTCCCCCGGCTTCGACGGCGTACTGGAGGGGCTGTCCGATGCGGACGGCGACGGCGAGCCCTGCGGCCGCCGCGTCGAGGAGGCCGGCGGCCGCACCGCGCCCTGGGTGGTGTGCCCGTCGCCGGTGAGCGGAACCGCGCGCGGAGGGTCGTACGCCGTCCCGGCCATCACCGTGTGGACGCCCCACCAGGAGAGCGTGACCGCAGCCCCGGTGGCGAGCGACCAGGCGCAGACGTGAACGATTCCTCGGTGCATGGGGGTCATAACGGGGGCCATACTGCACCACGCGCCCCACACGTGTCCCCTCTCACCCGGGCTCGCCCGCTCCCTTCCCGGCCGGGACCGGTGTACTCCGAATGGCGTACGGTGCCGCCCATGGCAAGTGTGCTCGTGGTCGAGGACGACCAGTTCGTTCGCTCCGCCCTCATCCGCCACCTCACCGAGGCCTCCCACACCGTACGGAGCGTCGGCACGGCCCTGGAGGCGCTGCGCGAGGTGGCCCATTTCCGGTTCGACGTGGTCGTCCTCGACCTCGGACTGCCCGATCTCGACGGCGCCGAGGCGCTGAAGATGCTGCGCGGCATCACCGACGTACCGGTGATCATCGCGACCGCGCGGGACGACGAGACGGAGATCGTCCGGCTGCTCAACGACGGCGCGGACGACTACCTGGTCAAGCCCTTCTCGGTGGAGCACCTGTCCGCCCGCATGACGGCCGTGCTGCGCCGGGCGCGGGCCGCCGGGGCCGAGCCGCCGCCGACGCTGATCCGGGTCGGCGGCCTCTCCATCGACCCGCTGCGCCGCCAGGCCGAACTGGACGGGCTGCAGCTGGACCTCACCCGCCGCGAGTTCGACCTGCTGGCGTTCCTCGCCGGGCGCCCCGGTGTGGTCGTCCCGCGCAAGGAGTTGCTGGCCGAGGTGTGGCAGCAGTCCTACGGCGACGACCAGACCATCGACGTCCATCTGTCCTGGCTGCGCCGGAAACTGGGCGAGACGGCCGCGCGGCCCCGCTATCTGCACACCCTGCGCGGGGTGGGTGTGAAGCTCGAACCACCGCGGGCGGAGCCCGGCCGATGAGGTGGGCGCTGGTGAAGGTCGCGGTCGCCGTCACGCTGATGGTGGTGCTCGCCTTCGCCGTACCGCTGGGCCTGGTCATCAAGGAGATGGCGCGCGACCGCGCCTTCTCCAACGCCGAGCGCCAGGCCGCCGCGATCGGCCCGACCCTGTCGATCACCTCCGACCGCGACGCGCTGGAGCGGGCCGTCGCCTCCACCCAGGCGGGCGCGGCGGGCCGGATGGCCGTGCACATCCCGGCGGCGCCGGGCGGCGCGCCCGTCGAGATCGGTCACCGGCGGGCGGCGCGGAAGGACCTGGACGCGACCCGGAAGGTGGTCCGCGCGTACATCTCCGGCGTCCCCGGCGGCTCCACGCTCCTCCAGCCGACCGCGCTGAGCTCCGGCGAGATCGCGATCGTCGAGGTGTACGTGCCCGAGGCCGAGGTCACCAACGGCGTGGCCACGGCGTGGCTGGTCCTCGCGGGCGTGGGCATCGCGCTGGTCATCGGCTCGGTCGCGGTGGCGGACCGCCTGGGCGTACGGATGGTGCGCCCCGCACAGCGGCTGGCCGGGGCGGCGCACGACCTGGGGGAGGGGAAACTGGGGGCGAGGGTGCCGGAAGAGGGGCCGGCGGAACTGCGTTCAGCAGCGGTGGCGTTCAACTCGATGGCGGACCAGGTGGTGCAACTCCTGGCGAACGAGCGGGAGTTGGCGGCAGACCTGTCGCACCGGCTGCGTACCCCCCTGACGGTCCTGCGCCTCAACGCCGCCTCCCTGGGGCAGGGCCCGGCCGCCGATCAGACGCGGGCGGCCGTCGAGCAGCTGGAGCGCGAGGTCGACACGATCATCCGTACGGCGCGGGAGGCCAAGCCGCAGACCCAGCCGGCCGGGGCGGGCGCCGGGTGCGACGCGTCCGAGGTCATCCGGGACCGGATGGCGTTCTGGTCGGCGCTGGCGGAGGACGAGGGCCGGGAGGTACGGCTCGCGGGCGTCGACCGCCCGGTCCGCATCCCGGTCGCGCGGCCCGAACTGGCCGCCGCGCTCGACGCGATGCTCGGCAACGTCTTCCGGCACACGCCGGAGGGGACGGCGTTCTCGGTGGACGTCCACAACGGCGAGGACGCGGTGATCGTGCTGGTCTCGGACGCGGGTCCCGGCATCGCCGATCCCCGGGCGGCGCTGGCCCGTGGCTCCAGCGGCGGCGGCTCGACGGGCCTGGGCCTGGACATCGTGCGGCGGATCGCGGAGTCGACGGGGGGTGACGTGCGGTTGGGGCGGTCGGTGCTGGGCGGGACGGAGGTGCGGGTCTGGATCGGTCTGGGGGTGCCGTCGCCCACGTCCCGGATCCGGGGGAGACGCCGTGGCCGCCGCCCGTCTCCGGCGTGAGTTTCCCCCACAGGGCGGGTGGGGGGTGAAGGCGATCTCCCGGGGGCTACGCCCCCGGACCCCGGGCGGGGCGGCCCCTGCACCCCGCTTCGACCTCCTGTTTGTCTGCGGGCCGGTGGCGGGTTGCTCGCGCAGTTCCCCGCGCCCCTAAAGGGGCACGGCACCTCCAGCCCCTCCGGCGTTCGACGAGCGGAGCTCCCCCAAGGTGCGCGGGGAACGGCACGCCCAGCCACAGGCAGGTCGGGGCGCAGCCCCGCTCTTCAGGGGCGCGGGGAACGGGATGCCCAGCCACAGAGAGGTCGGGGCGGAGCCCCGTTCTTCAGGTGCGCGGGGAACGGCATGCCCAGCCACAGAGAGGTCGGGGCGGAGCCCCGTTCTTCAGGGGCGCGGGGAACGGCATGCCCAGCCACAGAGAGGTCGGGGCGGAGCCCCGTTCTTCAGGGGCGCGGGGAACTGCGCGACCAGCCCCCGCTCACCCGCAGACGAACACGGGGCCCGGGGGTGGAGCCCCAGGGAGAACCGCCTCAGCCACCCCCACCCCCGGAGGGTTTGGGGAAGGGGCGGGGTGGGGGCTCCCCTCCCGGGGATTAACCCCGGCGCATGCGCCCCTTAAGCGGACCCTAAAAGATCCAACCCCCGCCCCCCGCACCCCATTTGCCCGTTTCCAACGGGCTAGCGTGCTGCCCGCACCCCACCCCCCGACCCCCCAACCCCAAAGGCAGGCGCACCCACATGACCCGCACTCACCGCCGCCGAGCCGGCGGCAAGACGAAGGCCATCGGCGCCGTGGTCGCCGCGGCCGTCATCGGCGGCACGGCCCTCGCGCTCACCGGCACCGCCCAGGCCGCCTCCGTCGGCGCCGCGTACACCAAGACCAGCGGCTGGGGCGGTGGTTACACCGGCCAGTACGTCATCACCAACGACAGCGGCAAGGCCCTCACCGACTGGACCCTGGAGTTCGACCTCCCGGCCGGCACCAAGCTCTCCTCCCTCTGGAACGGCGAGCAGACCGTCAAGGGGCAGCACGTCACGGTGAAGCCCGCCGCCTGGGACAAGAACGGACTCGCCCCCGGCGCATCCGTCACCGTCGGCTTCGTCACCGACTCCACCGGCACCGCCGGCGACCCGACCGGCTGTCTCATCAACCAGGAGAAGTGCTCGGTCGACACGGGCGCGACCCCCACCCCGACCGGCCGCCCGACCACCAAGCCGACCCCCACCACCAAGCCGACCCCCACCTCAAAGCCCACCCCCACCGGGACCACCCCCACCCAGACCGCCGCCCCCCAGCCCCCCACTCCCCCCACCGGCACCACCACCCGCTTCGCCCCCTACATAGACACCTCCCTCTACCCCGCGTACGACCTCGTCGACACCGCCACCAAGACCGGCGTGAAGGAGTTCCACCTCGCCTTCATCACTTCCGGCGGCGGCTGCACCCCCCTCTGGGGCGGGGTGAGCGACCTCAACAGCGACGCCGTCGCCGCGCAGATCGGCGCCCTGCGCGCCAAGGGCGGCGACGTCCGCGTCTCGTTCGGCGGCGCGGCCGGCTCCGAACTCGGCCTCGCCTGCAAGAGCACGTCCGAGCTCGCGGCCGCGTACGGCAAGGTCATCGACGCGTACAAGCTCACCAAGGTCGACTTCGACATCGAGGGCGCCGCCCTGCCGGACACAGCCGCCAACGCCCGCCGCGCGCAGGCCATCGCGCAGCTCCAGAAGTCGCACCCCGGCCTCGACGTGTCGTTCACGCTGCCCGTGATGCCGGAGGGCCTCACCCAGCCCGGCGTCGACCTCGTCGCCGACGCCAAGAAGAACGGCGTCGCCGTGTCGGCCGTCAACATCATGGCGATGGACTACGGCCCGGCGTACAGCGGCGACATGGGCACGTACGCCATCCAGGCCGCCACCGCCACCCAGGCCCAGATCAAGGGCGTCCTCGGGCTCTCCGACGCGGCCGCCTGGAAGGCCGTGGCCGTCACCCCGATGATCGGCGTCAACGACGTCAACACCGAGACGTTCAAGGTCGACGACGCCGCCCAGCTGGTGGACTTCGCCAAGTCCAAGGGCCTGGGCAGGCTCGCCATGTGGTCCGGCGCCCGGGACAAGCAGTGCGCGGGCGGCGCGAAGAACTCCGCCGACCCGACCTGCTCCTCGATCGTCCAGGAGCCGCTGGCCTTCACGAAGGCCTTCGCAGCCTTCAAGTAGCCCGGCCCCGCCGGCCCCAACCCCCGCGCGCGTCCCGCCGGTTCACCCCCCATCCGGCCGGGGCGCGCGCCCCTTCCGTACCAGTACGGGTACCAGTGCCCGTACGAGTACGAGCACGCCCAGCGCGAGCGCCACCCCCGCCACCGCGCCCCACGGCACCCACCCCACCACTGCCAGCACGCACAGCAACGGCAGCCCCAACAACGCCACCGGCAACACCGAGTACACGCTCATTCGCCCGTCCTCCCCCTCGCCGCGTCCAGATAGCCGGACAGGTCGTCCCACTGGCCCGGCCGGGCCGACGCGTCGCCGCTCAGGGCCGCCGGGTCCGCGCGCCAGGCCTCCCGTACGCCCTCGGAGATCGTCCGGTCCCCGCCGCTGAACAGGGCGCTCAGCTCGTCCATGCGCGCCACCAGCTTCCTCACCGCGGCGGCGGTCGGCGGCGTCCCGGCTGTGCGCAGCGCCTCGGCCCGCCGGTACAGCTCGGGCCACTCGACCTCCAGGAGGTAGTGCGCGCTCGGGCCGAGCGCGGCGGCGCGGGCGCCGAGGCCGCGCACCTGGTCGTCGTCCAGATGCCGCCGCAGCGCCTGCTCGGCCGCCGGGCCCGCCGCCCCGGTCGCGCGGAGCGCGGCCAGCACCGCCTCGGTTGTCGGCGCCCGCCCCTCGGCGACCTGCTCCTCGATGTGGAGCAGCCGCTGCCGCAGCGCGCCGAGGGCCGCCAGCGCCTCCTCGACACTCGCGCGGTGATCGCGCAGCACCCGGCTCGGGTCGACGCCGGAGTCGAGGCAGACGGCGATGGTCTCCAGGCCGAGACCCAGGCCGCGCAGGGCGAGCACCTGGTAGAGGCGGACGACGTCGTCCTCGGTGTACTCCCGGTGCCCGCCCGGCGTGCGGCGGGACGGTGAGAGCAGCCCGATGGTGTCCCAGTGGTGCAGGGTACGGACGGTCAGCCCGCTGGCCTCGGCCAGCGGGCCCACCTTCCAGGTCGTGAAAGCGGTCATGACTCAACGATGCATCCTCACGTGGCGTGAGGTTCAAGCCCGGGGCCCGTCCCATGCCGCCCCGGCCGCCCCAGGCCGCACCGGGAGCGCGCTACGGCTCGCGCGGCACCTCCGGCAGCGCCCCCGTGCGAGCCAGCTCCCGGTACCAGCGGGCGCTGGACTTGGGCGTACGGGTCTGCGTCTCGTAGTCGACGTACACCGCCCCGAACCGCTTGCCATAGCCGTACGCCCACTCGAAGTTGTCGAGCAGCGACCAGAGGAAGTAGCCGCGTACGTCCGCCCCGTCGCGCATCGCGCGGCGCACCGCCGAGAGGTGGCCGTGCAGATAGCGGATGCGGTCCGGGTCGTGGACCGAGCCGTCCGCGGCGGGCTTGTCGTCGTACGCGGCGCCGTTCTCCGTGATCATCAGCGGTACGCCCGGCGCCTCCCGCGTGTAGCGCATCAGCAGGTCGTACATGCCGGTCGGGTCGATCGACCAGTTCATCGCCGTCAGCTCGCCCGGCGGCTGGTGGAACAGGACGGAACCGGCGCCGGGCCACGGCGAGTACGCGCTCTCGCCGTGCCCGTCGGGTCGAGGTCCGCGCAGGTCAGGGCCACTGTCGGGGCCATTGTCAGTGGCGGCGGATACAACTGAGGGTGCGTAGTAGTTGATGCCCAGCAGATCGAGGGGGTGCTTGATGGTGCTCAGATCGCCGTCGTGGACGAACGACCAGTCGGTGAGCCGCGTGGTGTCCCGCAGCAGATCCTCGTCGTACGCGCCCTTGAACATCGGCCCCGTGAACACCCGGTTGGCGAGCGCGTCGATGCGCCGGCACGCGTCCAGGTCGGCGGGCGACTGGGTGCGGGCCCTGACCGCGCTCGGATTGAGGCTGATCGCCAGCCTGGCCGCCTTCGGCAGCGTGGCGCGCAGGGCCCGGGCGGCGAGCCCGTGGCCCAGGCTGAGGTGGTGCGCGGCCCGCAGCGCGGCCACCGGATCGGTGCGCCCGGGCGCGTGGACGCCCGAACCGTACCCGAGAAAGGCGCTGCACCAGGGCTCGTTGAGGGTGGTCCACATATCCACCCGGTCGCCGAGCGCCTCGGCGACGAGCCCCGCGTAGTCCGCGAACCGGTGGGCGGTGTCCCGCTCCGGCCAGCCGCCCGCGTTCTCCAACTCCTGGGGCAGGTCCCAGTGGTAGAGCGTGAGGGAGGGCCGGATGCCCTGCTCCAGGAGCTTGTCCACCAGCGCCCGGTAGAAGTCGAGCCCGCGCTGGACGGCGGGGCCGCGCCCGGTCGGCTGCACCCGCGACCAGGACACGGAGAAGCGGTACGCGTTGAGGTTCAGGTCCGCCATCAGCCGGATGTCGTCCCGCCAGCGGTGGTAGTGGTCGACGGCGACGTCCCCGCTGTCCCCGCCGGACACCTTCCCGGGCGTACGGCAGAAGGTGTCCCAGATGGACGGCGTACGGCCGCCCTCGGCGACCGCGCCCTCGATCTGGTACGCGGAGGTGGCGGCGCCCCAGAGGAAGTCGGGCGGGAAGTCGGACGGGCCGTCGGGCGAGACGTCGGACGGGCCGTCGGGCGAGACGTCGGACGGGCCGTCGGGCACGTGGTTCTCGGGTGCGGACTCGGACATGGAAGCGCTCCCATCGAGAGTGTTACGGAAGAGAGAGGAGGTGGTCCGCCGGTCAGCCCTTCACCGCGCCCTGCATGATCCCGCCCACGATCTGCCGCCCGAACAGCACGAACGCCAGCAGCAGGGGCAGGGTGCCGAGCAGGGCGCCGGCCATGATGACCGACTGGTCGGGGATGTAGCCGCGGCCGAGGCCGGTGAGCGCCACCTGGACCGTGGGGCTGCCGTTCTGGGTCAGCGCGATGATCGGCCAGAAGAAGTCGTTCCAGGCCATCACGAAGGTGAGCATGCCCAGAACGGCCATCGCGGGCCGGGCGGCCGGGAAGACCACGTGCCACACCACCCGCCAGCTGCTCGCGCCGTCGACCCGGGCGGCCTCGATCAGCTCGGTGGGCAGGGCCTCGACGAGGAACTGCCGCATGAAGAACACCCCGAAGGCGCTGACCAGGGTAGGGAGGATGACCGCCTGGAGCTGATCGGTCCAGGACAGCTTGGCCACCATCATGTAGAGCGGGACCACGCTGAGCTGCGGCGGGATCATCATCGTGCCGATCACCAGCAGGAGCAGCACGTTCTTGAAGCGGAACCGCAGCTTGGCGAAGGCGAATCCGGCGAGCGTGGAGAAGAAGACCGTGCCGAGCGCGATCGAGCCCGCCACGATCGTGGTGTTGAGCAGGGCCGTGCCCATGTTGGCGTCGGTCCAGGCGATCTTCAGGTTCTTGAAGAGGTTCCCGCCGAACCAGAAGGGAGGAGGAGTCTGGGCGAGCCGCTCGTTGCTGCGGGAGGCGGCTATCGCCGTCCACACCAGGGGGAAGAGCGAGCCCGCGGTGAAGAGGATCAGCATCGCGTACGTCAGCCGCCCGCCGTGCAGTTGGCGCCCGGCGCGGCTCTTCGTGCGGGTCACCCGGGTCACCGTCACTGCGTCGTCCCCTTCCGTAGGGCGCGGGAGACCAGCCAGTTCACCGCGCCGATCAGCAGCAGGATCAGGAACATCGTCCAGGCGATCGCGGAGGCCCGGCCGAGGTGGAGGTTCACCCAGCCCTGCTCGTACAGATAGAGGCCGAGGGTCTGGAACTGGTGGTCGGAGCCTCCGGTGGCCCCGGCGCCGCCGTTGAACAGCAGCGGTTCGCCGAACAGCTGGGTCGCGCCGATCGTCGACACGACGCAGGTGAACAGGATCGTCGGCCGCAGCGAGGGCACGGTGACGTGCACGAACTGCTGCCAGCGCGAGGCGCCGTCGAGCGCTGCGGACTCGTACAGATCGGGCGGGATGGCCTGCATTGCGGCCAGATAGATCAGCGCGTTGTAGCCCGTCCAGCGCCACACCACGATCGTGGAGACGGCGAACTGCGAGGTCCAGGTGCCGTTCTGCCAGTCGACCGGTCCCCAGCCGGCCTGCCCGAGCGCCCAGTTGACCATGCCGTAGTCGCGCCCGAAGAGGAGGACGAAGACCAGGGTCGCGGCGGCCACGCTGGTGGCGTACGGGGTCAGGACCGCGACCCGGAAGAACATCGAGCCGCGCAGCTTGTAGTTGAGCAGATGGGCGATGCCGAGGGCGATCAGGAGTTGGGGGACGGTGGAGATGATGCCGATGGTGAACGTGTTGCGCAGTGCGTTCCAGAAGAACTCGTCCGAGAACAGGCGCGAGAAGTTGCGCAGCCCGACCCAGTGCATCTCGTTCGGCGCGGTCAGCTCGACCTGGTGCAGCGAGGCCCAGCCCGTGTAGAGGAGCGGGAAGAGCCCGAACACGGCGAAGAAGAGGAAGAAGGGTGCGACGAAGGCGTACGGGCTCCAGCGCACGTCGCGCCGGTAGCGCCGACTGCGCCGCTCCCGCCGCCGCGCCTCGACGGCGTGGCCCGGCGGGGCGGCGGCGCCCACCGCCGTCCCACCCCCACCCCCGGACCCGCCCACTGCCGCCGGGCCACCCCCGGCCCCGCCCGGGGCCGCGCCCTCCGGGGCGAGCCCGGGCCCGCCCGGCCCACCGGCCCCGCCCGGCCCACCGGCCCCGCCCGGCCCGCCGGCCCCGGTCCCGGGCGCGGTCGCCGGGCGCCGGTCATCCGCCGCGCCCGGCGCCCCCGCGCCCCCGGTGCCCGCGGCCTCCGGCCGCCTCGTCACTGGTCCAGAGCGTTGTCGATGGCCTTCACCGCGGCTTCCCAGCCCGCCTGCGGGGAGCGGCCCTTCTGGTCGACCTGGAGCATGCCGACGTCGGCCAGGTTCTGCGCGATGATCAGGTCCTTCGGCCCCAGGGGCTGCACCGGGGTGCCCTCGGCGGCCTTGGCGAAGATCTGCCCGATCGGGGCGCCGCCGAAGTAGTCGTGGTGGGCGCCGGAGACGGCGGGCAGGGGGTACGCGGCCCGGGCGCTCGGGAAGCTGCCGCGCTTCTCGAAGAACGTCGCCTGCTGGGCCGGGGCGGTGAGCCAGGCCGCTAGCTCGGCGGCCTGGGCGCGGTGCTTGCCCGCCGAGGGGACGACGAGGAACGCGCCGCCCCAGTTGGACGGCTTGGGCGCGGCCGCCACGTCCCACTTGCCCTTGCCCGCGGCGCCCGCCTTGTCCTGGATGTAGCCGAGCATCCAGGCGGGGCAGGAGACGGTGGCGAAGGTGCCGTTGGCGAATCCCTGGTCCCAGCTGGGCTGGAACTGCTGCAACTTGGCGGTCAGCCCGTGCGTGGCGAACGAGGCAGCCGTGTCCCAGGCCGCCTTCACGGCCGGGTTGGACTTGTAGACGACCTTGCCGTCCGCGTCGTAGTAGCGGGTGGCGCCGGAGCCGG
The DNA here is from genome assembly GCF_040639555.1 of Streptomyces sp. NPDC023838. NCBI lineage: Bacteria > Bacillati > Actinomycetota > Actinomycetes > Kitasatosporales > Streptomycetaceae > Streptomyces > Streptomyces sp. NPDC023838. Next base: position 6,736 of record NZ_JBFAAD010000010.1, on the reverse strand, counting down.
TGACGGCGTTCAGGACGCCGGAGGCGGAGTCGACGAAGGCCGTCCCCTTGGGCGCCTTGGCCTTGTACTGCTCACCCGCCGCCAGGTACTTCTGCCAGTCGCCCGCCCACAGCTTCCCCACGGCCTCCCGGTCGGTGGGCAGCCCGGCGGCGGCGAACAGGTCCTTGCGGTAGCAGATGCCCTGCGGCCCGATGTCGGTGCCGAGGCCGACGGTCTTGCCGTCCTTGGTGGTGGCCTGCCCCCACTTCCAGGGCAGGAAGGCGTCCTTCTCGACGCCCTTCACCTTCCCGAGGTCCTCCAGGTGGGCCGCCTGGGTGGCGGTGACCTCGGCGATGTTGTTGACCTCGACGGCTTGGATGTCGGCGAGCCCGCTCCCGGAGCCGAGGTGGGTGAGCAGCTGCGGGTAGTAGTTCTCGTTCCGCTCGATCGACGTCTGCTTGATCTCGATGTCCGGGTGGAGCTTCATGTACGCGTCGTAGAGCCCGGCCTCCTTGAGGCCGAAGGCGCCGAAGACCCCGACGGTGAGCGTCGTCTTCGCCCCGCCGCCCCCGCTGCCGCCGGAGGAGGAGCCGGAGCCGGACGAGTCCTTGCTGTCGCCGTCGTCGGCGCAGCCCGCGAGCAGCCCGGCGCCCAGCACCGAGACGACGGCGAGCGCCGCGATCCGCCGGGGCGCGCCCCTTCTCGGCGCGCTTGTTCTCGTACGCATGGTGATCCTCCAACTTGCTTGCCGTGCGGGATGATTGACGGTCAGTCGTGCAGTGGGGGAAGGTGCGGAAGGTGTACGGGCGCGTGGGGGTGGGAGCGCTCCCAGTCGTGATGTGTTGAAGGGTGGCGACTGTCCGGGAGGGTGTCAAGGGAGCGGACAAAGGCGGTCCGCAGACGGAGCCGGGCTGTTAGTTTTCACCCGAGTTCCGCGATGGGCGGCGAGACGGGGAGGCAGGCATGACAGCAGCTCGCACGGTCCGGGGCCGTGGGGCCGGGCGGCCCACCCTTGAAGAGGTGGCGGCACGTGCCGGGGTCGGCCGGGGCACGGTGTCGCGGGTGATCAACGGGTCGCCCCGGGTCAGCGACCGTACCCGCGCGGCCGTCGAGGCGGCGGTGGCCGAGCTCGGCTACGTCCCCAACCGCGCGGCCCGCGCCCTGGCCGCCAACCGTACGGACGCGATCGCCCTGGTCGTCCCCGAGACCGAGACGCGCTTCTTCGCGGAGCCGTACTTCTCGGAGGTCGTCCGGGGCGTCGGCCAGGCGCTGGCGGAGACCGAGATGCAGCTCCTGCTCACCCTGGTGGGCAGCGACCGGGAGCGCCGCCGGCTCGCCCAGTATCTGACGGGCCATCGGGTCGACGGCGTCCTGCTGGTGGGCGTGCACGCCGACGACCCGCTGCCCGAGCTCCTGGAGCAGCTGGACATGCCGGTGGTGATCAGCGGCCCGCGCTCCGAGGACGAGCCGCTGGCCTCGGTGGACTCGGACAACTTCGCGGGCGCGCGGGCGGCCGTGGCCCATCTCGTGGCGCGCGGCCGCCGCTCGGTGGCCACGATCACCGGGCCCCTGGACGTGTACGGGGCGCGCCGCCGCCTGGACGGCTACCGGGCGGCCCTCGCCGAGGCCGGGCTGCCCGTCGCCCCGCAGCTGGTATCCCCGGGGGACTTCACCGAGGAGGGCGGGCGCCGGGCGATGGCCGATCTGCTGGACCGGGCCCCGGAGGTGGACGCGGTCTTCGCCGCCTCGGACGTGATGGCGTCGGGCGCCCGGCAGGTGCTGCGCGAGCGCGGCCGCCGGGTCCCCGAGGACGTCTCCCTGGTCGGCTTCGACGACTCGGCGATCGCCCGCCACATGGAGCCGCCGCTCACCAGCGTGCGCCAGCCGATCGAGGAGATGGGCCGGGCGATGACGGAGCTGCTGCTGGCTCAGATCGCGGCGGGCGAACCGTCCCGCCCGCGCCTGGTCCTGCCGACGGAGTTGGTGGTCCGCTCGTCGACCTGAGCCGGGAAGCCCTGGTCCGGAAGTCCTGGTTCGGAAGCCCTGCGGGGCGACGAGAAGGCCCGGGGCAACGAGAAAGGCCCGGGGCAACGAGAAAGGCCCGGTCCGCTTCCGCGGACCGGGCCTTCCCGATCAGGGTGAGTAACGGGACTCGAACCCGCGACATCCTGGACCACAACCAGGTGCTCTACCAGCTGAGCTATACCCACCATGCGTGGCCGGACTGTTGTGGTCTGGGAAAGTCCCTGGGGGCTTTCCGTACCGGCCGAGAAAAAGTGTACAGGGTCCGGGAGGGTGCTCGCGCACATGTTTCGCGGCGCCCTCCCGGGGTGCCCTTCGTGCTCGCCCGGAGTCCCCCCGAAGGGTTACTCCGCAGGCAGGACGTGCTTCGCCGCGATCGCCTTCGCCGTGTCCGAGTCCGGGCCCGGCTGCGGGACGAAGATCGCCTCGCGGTAGTAGCGGAGCTCCGCGATGGATTCACGGATGTCCGCGAGCGCGCGGTGGTTGCCGTTCTTGTCCGGACTGTTGAAGTACGCCCTCGGGTACCAGCGGCGGGCGAGCTCCTTCACCGAGGAGACGTCCACGATCCGGTAGTGGAGGTACTCCTCCAGGGCCGCCATGTCGCGCGACAGGAAGCCGCGGTCGGTGCCGACCGAGTTTCCGCACAGCGGGGCCTTGCCCGGCTCCTTCACGTGCTCGCGGACGTACGCCAGGACCTGCGCCTCGGCGTCGGCCAGCGTGGTGCCGCCGGCCAGCTCGTCGAGGAGCCCGGAGGCGGTGTGCATGGCGCGCACCACCTCCGGCATGGTCTCCAGCGCGGCGTCCGGGGGACGGATCACGATGTCCACCCCTTCACCGAGCACGTTCAGCTCCGAGTCGGTGACCAGTGCGGCCACCTCGATAAGTGCGTCGTCCGCCAGCGAGAGCCCGGTCATCTCGCAGTCGATCCACACCATGCGGTCGTTCATGTGTCTCAGCCTACGGGGCCGCTCCGCTGGCCCGGCAGACTCGGACGCATGTAACCGGTGGCGTACATCTCGGCGACGGACTTCCCCGGATGGTCCGGCGGCGCCGCGTGCGAGATCGCCGCCGGTCCGACCATGGCGCTCGCCGCCGCCGTGCGCCGGGCCGGTGGCATGGCCTGCGGCGGTACGGTCTCCAGCGTCGGCGCACCCCCGGACGGCTCCGCCTGCGGCCGGCGCGCCCGGTACGCCGCCCGGTAGGACGCCGGGGACGAGCCGAGCTGGCGGCGGAAGTGCCCGCGCAGCGCGACCGGCGAGCGGAAGCCGCAGCGGCCCGCGACCTCGTCGACCGAGTAGTCCGACGTCTCCAGGAGACGCTGGGCCTGGAGCACCCGCTGGGTGATCAGCCACTGGAGCGGGGCCGATCCGGTCAGCGAGCGGAACCGCCGGTCGAACGTACGGCGTGACATGTACGCGCGAGCGGCGAGGGTCTCCACGTCGAACTGCTCGTGGAGGTGCTCCAGCGCCCAGGACACGACCTCGGCCAGCGGGTCGGACCCGATCTCTTCAGGTAAAGACCTGTCGAGATAGCGCTCCTGACCGCCACTGCGCCGCGGCGGGACGACGAGCCGGCGCGCGAGGGCTCCGGCGGCGTCGCTGCCGTGGTCGGTCCGCACGATGTGCAGACAGAGATCGATTCCGGCCGCCGTGCCCGCCGACGTGAGGACGTCCCCGTCGTCGACGAACAGCTCCCGCGGGTCCACGTGGACCGACGGATAGCGCTTGGCGAGCGTCGGCGCGTACATCCAGTGCGTCGTCGCCGGGCGGCCGTCGAGCAGCCCGGCGGCGGCGAGGACGAACGCCCCGGTGCAGAGGCCCACGATGCGGGCCCCTTCCTCGTGCGCCCGGCGCAGTGCGTCGAGCGCGGCCGCCGGTGGCGGTGAGGTGATGGATCGCCAGGCCGGCACCACCACGGTGCCGGCCCGGTTGATGGCTTCCAGCCCATAGGGCGCGGTCAGTTCGAGCCCGCCTGTGGTCCGCAGGGGGCCCTCCTCTCCGGCACAGACCAGCAGGCGGTAGCGGGGTACGCCCGCGTCCTGCCTGTCGATCCCGAACACGGAGAGCGGAATGGAGCTCTCGAAGATGGGGCCGCCACTGAACAGCAGCACGGCAACTACTTCCCGGCGGCGACGGCCGGCGAGCTTCCTTGTGGCCTCCGGTGATGCGGCAGCGGAGGCCTGGCTCATTTTGCTAAGCCCCCCTCGGTGTTCGCGGCTCCCCGTTCTTGTCGGGCTTGTCGCTCCTGCACTTTTCCCCTTGGTTTTGCACGAGTCCCCCAGCCTTCGATACGCATGATCGAATCTACTGCGTTCCGTGGCGTCGGCGTGACAAGTCCGGTACTCAGCGCTATGTCGACTTGGCAACTTGGCGCGAAGCGTTCGACCACGAAGGGTTTCACTCAAGGCGCCCGCAGGGAAGTGGGCGTCGCATGCATGGCCCGTACCCGTATGGCCAAACCCGCCACCGCTGCCCGTTTTCCGCTGGTGGCAAGGGGGTTGGCAGGCCATTTCGGGCAAGGGAGAGGGGGGAGGGGAAGTTGGCTGAAAACATACGGGTCCGTGTGTGCGAACGCGTCAGTCCAACGGCGAACTTGCGCCGTTCGCCCTGGGGGCCCGGTGTCTGCCGGGTCCCGGTCGGTCGGCCGTGCGCGCCTGTCGCGCCGCCCGCGCCGCGCGCTCTGACTGTCTCAGCAACAGCCGGCAGACCGCGGTGACGGCCGCGAGCCCGAGCGCCGAGCCGGCCGCCCCGGCGAACGAGGAACCGTAGACCACGAGCACCACCGGCACCAGGACGCAGCTGAACGCCGCCCAGCGCACGACCTCGCCCGCGCAGTCCTCGGCCCCCGTGACGGGCGTCCGCGCGCCGTGCGCGCCTCCCTCCGCGCCTCCCTCGCCGCGCGGCGGCCCTCCGGCGGGCGCGGGCGCGCCGGGCCCGAGGGGGGCGTACGCGACCCGGCGCGAGCCGCCGGGCGGAGTGGGCGGGCCGGCGTCCTCGGCGAGCGGCGGGGCGGACACGGGCATGGGCTCCCTGGCGGTCTCGGAATCAGCGTCGCAACGGCCGCGTGTCTAACGGGCGGGCACGCGTTCCGGTCACTGCGCGTACACGGCCGGGCCACAGCCGACGGACAGCCGGGACGTCACCCGAAGTGGATCGAACGTGCACAGAATGTTGAAGAAGGGACCTCTGTACCGGCCAACTGCCATTGCCATCCGGGGCGGGCTCGTGCATGCTCCGGGGAACGCCGTGCAGCATCGGCGGCTCTGGGCAGGAGAGGAGTGTCGCCGTACCCTTGGGGGTATGGGCTTGGGAAGATGATTCCCGGACACAGCTCCGCCGCCACCTGTCGCCCTCCATGAGGATCCAAACGCCGAGACACCCATGGCCGGTCAAGAATTTTCCGAACCCGCGGACCGCAAGCAGGTAGCCGACCCGACGTCGGACCTCCAGGCGGCAGAAGAGCCACGTCTGTCCTGTGACCCCGCCTTCCGTCACGGAGTGGTGGTCGGCTTCGACGGCTCCACGTCGAGCGAGCGCGCCCTCGCGTACGCCATCGGCATGGCCAGACGCTCCGGCTCTGGTCTGATCATCGTGCACGTCGCCAACCGGCTGCCCACCACCGTGTGGGCGGGCTGCGAGCCGCCGGTCTTCGTGGACGTGCCGGACCACCGTACGGAAGTGCTCGGCCTGGAGCTCGCCTGCGCGGACTACCTCACCGAGGTCTCCTGGATCCTGGTCGAGCGCGGCGGGGACATCTGCCACGAGCTTGAAGAGGTCGGGCGGGAGTACGCGGCGGACGCGATCGTCGTCGGCTCCACCCACGGCATCGTCGGCCGGATCTTCGGCTCGGTCGCCGGCCGCCTCGCCCGCCGCGCCCAGCGCCCCGTGGTCGTCATCCCGTAACGCAGCCGTCCCGCAGCGCCGCCGTCGTCCCAGCTGAGACGGCGTCAACTCCCTTGGTTCCAGGGCGAATCTACCCTCCGGTAGGGGGTGGATTGTGCCCTTGTGAAGGGTACATAAAGGTCGCTGGGAAGCAGCACGACCTGCAGCACAACCGCACATGAAGGGAGCCCGTCGTGGACCACGAAGCCCCTGCGGGAAGCATCACTTCCACTCTCGGCCACCTCGCACTCGGACTCACCCTGCTCGCCTTCGGCCTCGGCACCACCAAGGTCATCGACGGTGTCACCGTGGCGGACGCCGTGTCGATCGCGACCTACGTCGGCGGGATCGCCCTCTTCGTCCTCGGCATCGTCGCGTTCCGTGACCAGGACGCCTTCACCGGCACCGCGTTCGCGGGCCTGGGCGCCTTCTGGTTCACCTGGGCCAGTGGCGCGGACTCCACGTTCTCGACCAACGCGGCAGGCCTGTTCCTGCTCCTGTTCGGGCTCCTCGCGCTGAGCCTGGCGGTGGGCTCGGCGGGCTACGGGCCGATCCGGCAGGGCTCGTTCGGGCTGCTGTTCGTCTCCCTGGTGCTCCTCGCGATCGCCGACTTCGCCACCAACGACGGCCTCGCGAAGGCCGGCGGCTGGGTGGCGGCGGTCGCGGGCGCCGTCTCCTGGTACGGGGCCACGGCGGGCCTGGCCAACTGGCCGACCGCGATTCCGCGACGCGCTGCCGGCCGGGGGGTGACGGCCGCCGGCTAGTGACCTGGTTTGGAGATCCTGTCGCAGTAGCGGCAGATGCGGTCGAGGATCTGGTCGGCGGTCTTGGTCCATTTGAAGGGCCGGGCTTGG